>JACROW010000001.1 GCA_016214245.1 Candidatus Omnitrophota bacterium
CAACGGTCTTTTGGCTCGCTGCAGTCTTACCGCATCCTGAAAATACAAGAAAGCACACCAGAATCAATAGCGTCAAGGTCTTCATATCCCCTCACTTAACCTAAAGACAGTATGTAATATATTTCCTAATTTGTCAACTAAAATTTTATATTCTTGCAAAGATCTGCTGCATGATGAGCGCTGCGGCGCCACAAGCGATAGAGTCCTCGCCAAGGCTTGTAGTGACCACCCTTGCCACTTTCAAAGATTCTTCATAAGCCCATTTTTTAACGCTGGCCATAATGGCATCGAGCAATATCTCTCCTGCCTTCTCCACAACTCTGCCTATATCAACTACCTCTGGATTGAGGAAATTTATCAGCAAGGCCAATTTAGCGCCGAGGTAATCGCCCGCCTCAGTTACCAGGTCCCTGGCAATCTTATCGCCGGCCTTGGCTGCCTCGATCACAATGCCGAACGTTATCTTTGAAGGGTCGCCGCCGGCCAGTATCGATACCTTTGAAGTTGCATCATGTTTTTGTTCAATATAAGCCCTCGCCCGGCTCGTTATCCCCAGGTCTATGCCCCTCGACCTGAAACCGCAGCCGTAGTCGTACCGCGCCCAGCAGGGGTCTTCGGCCGTTACTCCCGGCATCGGCGGATTTATGTTCAATTCGCCGGCGCTCTTGGAGGCGCCGTAATAGAGCTCCCCGTTCAGGAAGAGCCCGCAGCTCGAGTCGGAGCACATGTATAATATATTTTCGGCCTCTGCCTCAAACCCGAACCCCATCCACTTCTCGCCGAGGACGCCTGCGGTCGCGTCGTGTTCAACAAAAGTCGGTATGTTGAATCTTCGCTCAATTAGCGATTGGAGCGTGGCGTAGCTCAGGATGCCGCCCTTCTCGACGGCATATCTCACGATGCCCCTGTATCTGTCCAGTACACCCCATATGCCTATCCCTATACCCTTTACTTTCTCATTCGGCAGCTTCGATTTCGAGAGGAGCTCCTGGACAAGCGTCACCACTTTCTCCATGAATTTTTCCGCGGGCTCCTCTTCCTTCTTCACCCTCGCCTTTGAGATGATTTTGCCAGCGCTGTCTATGATGACGCCGACGATATATACATCCTCTGTAATATGGGGGGCCCCCAGGTCTATGCCGACGGCATAGCCGTATCTTGGGTTGATATCCAGAAGCTCCGGCCTGCGGCCGCCGGTTGAGACGTCGAGCCCCTTCTCTATAACCAGCCCCTTTGATATGTAATCGTCGATGTAATTGGATATGGTCACGATGTTGAGGTGGGTTATCCTGGATATCTCGGCCCTGGAGACCTCCCGGCCCCGCCTTATGATATCGAGTATGGCCAGATTTCTCCGTTCCTTCTCGGTAAAACGTTCACCCTTTAAGGCACTTTCCTTCGCCGCCATAAGCACCTCCGGTTTTACCGGCCCGGCTTAATTACCGGATCGGCTCGATTACCAACTCGATTCGATGTAAATTACGCCAAATGTTTTCGCGCTCTTGAAACCTCCGCGCATGAGCGCCCAGTTCGAAAGATACCTTATCTTTGCCCAGGTGAAAAATTTAGTCTTCGGCTGAAGTTTGAGCATCGGTTTAAAATATCTGTATAAGTAGAATAGAAAGAGCGTTCCCCAGATGGCTGGCCACATTGTAACGGCTTTTGTAACCGCATTCTGGATCAGAGTTATTATAAACGCCAGACCGAACGCATGCATTAAATGGAAATCGCCAATATATATGATCCCTTTTTTCGGGAGTGGAATTGCTAAGGTGAGGTAGGCCGGTGTATACTGCAGTTGTATCTCCAAGACATTCTTCGCATGTTTCTGGACGGCGAGGGGGTGGCCGAAGCCGTAACCGTATAGTTGCTTGCAATATGCCGCCAACGTCACCCTGTGCATGTGGTCCACGATAGCGGAGGGTTTGAAATAGAGCTTGAACCCCGCCTTGAGTATGCGAAGCGAAAAGTCGACATCCTCGCTCGTTATCTCATGCCAGAATTCCCTGCCTACCGCGTCGGCGGCCTCTTTGCTGACGGCCGCGTTCGCAGTCGCGAAGAAGGGACTGTGCATGTTTCCGTTGACCTCGTGCGGCAGGTCCTTCATTATATTCGGATAATAGCCTTCATTCTTTAGAAGGCACCTGCCGGAGACCATCAAAAATTTTGTCTGCTCACAGTATGCCTCTACGTCATTATCGGCATCTGTTCTCAGCGTATGTATCTCGCCGCCGACCATGTCTATCTTGCGGTCCTTGAAGAAAGGCTCGAGTATCTTCCTGGCCCAGTCTTTCCTGGGGGCGCAGTCCCCGTCTGTGAAGAGTATGTAATCACCCCTCGCCATTTTTAACGCCGCATTCCTCGCCTCGCCGGGGGATTTCGAATTCGGGACTATGACCAATTTTATGAGTTCGTATCTCTTCTGCCAATCCCTTATTATATCAACGGTTCTGTCGGTCGAGCCGCCGTCGCCGAAGACTATCTCCATCTTTTCCTTCGGATAGTCGATCTCCAACAGCGATTTAAGGTTCGTCTCGAGGGTCCTTTCGACGTTTCGTATTGGATTTATGATAGTTATGAATGGTAAATCATTCATGCCGAGCTGACTCCTTTCTTTTGTCTGACCCGCCTTTAATCCGACAGCTTAATGTTATCGATATAAACAGGCCCTTTATATGCTATTCGCCCATTCGACTCTATCCTGATGCCCAATTTCCTAACGTCGCTCCTGAATTCATCAGTTATATACCTTCGCCAGTTCGTGCTGGCAGATGTCAGGTCGACCTTTATGACAACCCACTCTTCCGGCGTGAGCGAGACNNNNCCGGCGTGAGCGAGACGGTCCTGTTCATCTCCGTCCATTTCCACTCCTCTCCTACAGTCAATATTATCATTGCGCGTAGGCCCCGCGGTGCTCCCTTAGGCAGCAAGATATCTACGGACAAGTACCTGAACGCACTCCAATCGGTTATGTCGATAACGGATTCGACATAGGAGCCTTCCCATGACGGGCCGCCCGTGAACTCTGAATCGACCTCCAGGGACCGTTTGCCCTGGCTCGCGTAAAATTCGGAGATGCTTATCTGCTTTCCTACATGGTCGGTTTTCTCAAGCGCCCAGTCCGGTATCTCCCACCCTTGAGGGTCCTTTTCAAAATCATACAGGGTGATCTCTCTTGAAAAAGAGTCCTTCGGAGATGATAAAGATAAGATGATGGTTATTAAAAAAATAAAAAAAATCTTTATGAAGTTCATAAAAAAAATTTTAAAATTTCTTCTTCTTGGGCACTGGCTTATTATACCATGCCTTCACAATGTCCTGTGCCGGCTTATTCTGCATACTATATCCTCTGTTCAAGAGACCTCCGAATCTGACATTCGTCCCCCACTTCCACCAGTAAACACCATAAAACCAATCTTTATCCCAGAATGTCTCTAAGAGAGCCTGGTAACAATCAGCCTGTAACTCCACGTCTATCTCTCCTCTATTTGGCTCCTCCCATGGTTTCCTCGCTGTACCTTTAGCGCTGTAATAACCTACTTCTGGGAATATGATGGGCTTCTTCACTTTAGCCTGAAACTCTTCCAACTCCTTGACCCACTTTTGCCACCCATCTTTTATCTCACCAAAGGACGGTCTGTCTTTTTCTGACAAGGGGTAGTATGCGTCAATCCCCACATAATCCAATGCATCCCAGAATCCCACATGATTGAATTCATCATTCCAGTTTGCAGCATATGTCAAAAAACCTCTATAGATCTGTCTTACGGGCTTTATGACAATATTCTTCCACATATCATCTCTTATCATAGCAACCGTGGTAAGCTCGGTTCCAATGCACAACATCTCAACATTATGTTCCTCGGCAATCTTTGCATAGTGGAGGATAAAATCCCTGTAGCTCTGAAACCACTCGTTCCATTCCGGCTCAGAGACGCACGCTATCTCTCCGCGCCAACTTCCGCTTGAGAGGTCTATCAGATCTAAATGCGGCTTCAGCATAACCTTCATGCCAAGGGAATGCGCAATATCTATTGCATGTATAACGCTGGAATCGGCAGGGCTATTTTCAGTAGGAAATATTTTAGCGGTATGGCATTGTTGCTGGTACCATGTCGGCACTATGGCGACCCATTTTGTCCCGGTCTTTGCTAATCTTTCCAAAGATTCATCCGATGATTTGGAAGCGTATCTATCCTTGTTCCATGTTACATAACACATTCCTTTTTGGAATTCATATTTCGGTTTTGCTGGAGCGCATCCTGCGTCCCATACTTCTTTAGAGAATATATAAAGTAGGGATACGAAAAATATAAATGTTATGGTTAATATTTTACTTTTCATTCTGAACCCTCAGCATTAAATTAACACTCTTATGAATTATACTACAATATTATAGACAACACAATTATAATTATCGTAAATATAATAGAGAAAAGCTACCCCCACACCTTTACTAAAGATGTGGGGGTAGATTGGGCATAAATTATAGTCTTTTATTTCACGAGCTTGAAATTGTCTATATAGATAGGGCCGTTGTAGACCGGTTTCTTATTAGACTCTATCCTCACTGCTACCTTTCGCACATCTTTTTTGAATTCATCATCGACGACTGTCTTCTTCCAATCCTCGCTGCCAGGAACTATATTTGCAGTAATAGTTATCCATTCGCCTGGGACCAATGAGATAGAACGTGCCATCTCTGTCCACTTCCAGCTCTCTCCTACGGTCAAAACCAATTTAGCCTTGAGACCAACCGGTGCTTCTTTTGGTATATAGACATCTACCGAAATAGCCTTATAGGGTGTCCAGTCAAAATACTCGAAAGCCTCCACTACGACAGATGTCCAGATCTTGCCCGGAAAGTCGGCCATAACTTTGAGCGATGATTTCCCGTCCTTTGCCACATCTTTTGCAACCCCAATGCTTTTTCCGACATGGTCTTCTTGCTCTAACGCCCAGTCGGGTATCTCCCAGCCCTGAGCATCCTTTTCGAAGCTGAATAGGATCTTCTCTTCGGCCCTAACAAATGTAGCTAGTGAAAGCACGAAAAACATTGCCATAACCAGTATCAATAGCTTCTTCATATATTTCACCTCCTCCCTTTTTTAAATTTCCCTTCTAATATACCTTATGCGATGTTAAATCTTCGTTAGAGAAATATTAAAATATTTTAATATAAAGGGAGGGATACTATAAAGGTTGTTCCTTTGGCCGCTTCACTTGAAGCCCTGATGGTGCCGCCGTGCGCCTCGGCGATAGACTTAGCAATGCTCAGACCCAGGCCGAACCCAATGCTATCACGTGATGTATCGAGCCGATAAAATCTGTCAAATATCCTTCCGATATCTTCTCCGGGAATACCGATCCCTGTATCCTTTATGCTGACGTTCGCCACAGAAGTCGCCCTCTTAGTTGAGACCTCTATCAAACCATTATGTGGTGTATATTTTATCGCATTATCGAGAATATTCAAAAAGAGGGTCTTTAGCTGATTTTCGTCTCCGCGTAAAGAGAGCTCCCCCGTTGGGATTTCAAAAGAGATACGGACACCTTTCAGCTCCGCCAGTCCCTTTATATTGTTTATAATACCTTTTATCATCAGATTTAAATCCACATCCATCTTCTGCGGAGTCATCTCTTTCGAGTCAAGCCTTGCCAGCAATAGAAGGCTCTCTGCCAGTTTCGCTATTCTATTGATTTCCTCAAGTGCGCTCTTGAGCATTGCCTCATATTCATCGGCGGAACGCACCTTGGTGAGAGCCACTTCGAACTCCCCTTTCAGTATCGTAAGCGGAGTCTTCAACTCATGCGATATATCCTCAAACAGTTGTTTCTGCGATTTGAAGGCGCGTCCTAACCTGTCCAACATCTCGTTAAAAGTCTCTGCAAGATGTTGAATCTCATCCTTTGTGTCCGGCACTTTTAGCTTAAGTGCCATATTCTCTGCCGTGATCTGGTGTATGGTCTTTATCATGCTGTCCACTGGGTGAAGCGTCATCTTTGCCAAAAATGCACCCATCACGCCGGTGACCAGCAATGTTATGGGCAAAAGTATGAATCCTGTTGGACTGTACTTGGGAGCTCACCGTATCGAAACGGCTCTTTCCCTGTAAGACCGTTATGAAATTTTTTCTCGAAATCTCCGTAAGCCCTTGGGCATTCTTCGAAGAGGCGATTATATTGCCATCCGTATCGAATACCTGCACAAGTATATCGAGCAGCCTGGGATCATTCGACTCCTCTTTAACCCAACGCTGTGCCACCTTGGCGAAATTTGTATTCCGCCTCTTTATTAGGGCCTCGGGTTTTAGGCCTGCTTCGGTCACCTCAAGGTTGGCGGTCTGCCAATACGTATTTATGGCCTGCGCCACGCCTCCGGCCTTCGATTTGAGAAGGGTGTCCATATTGTTATAGAGGCCAGCGCTTACGTTATGGTAAAGGATTGTGCTGAATAAGGTGAGCGTTAGGGCCAGGATCGCCACATAGAGGATGGTGATCTTGAATCTTATCGATTTGAAAAGAGTCTTCATCTTACTCTTTCAGGATATAGCCTCTTCCGCGGACGGTATGAATCAATTTCTTATCGAAGGGCAGGTCTATCTTGTTACGCAAATAATTTATGTAAACGTCGATGACGTTCGTAAATGTGTCAAAGTCTATATCCCA
>JACROW010000002.1 GCA_016214245.1 Candidatus Omnitrophota bacterium
AAAGAGGAGATGAGGGACAGGGCGGAAAAGGCCGATATCTTCAAAACGCTGGATAAGAAGATAGAGGAGACGCAGGAAAAGGCGCTGAAGAAAGACGAGATCGAACGCGATAACCAGCTCGAGAGGGCCCTGGATCTGATGAAGGCTTTAAAAGTTTACAAATCATGAGGTACAGGGCACTTTTAGCCGCTGTATTTATATCAGGAATCATTCTCGGGTTAGTGGCCGGGTTTTGGATGGCTAGCCGTCGTGACATTCGATATGTGACTGTGAAAAAGAGGATACCAGCGCCGGCTGTCAGGAAAAAACCGGGCCCGAAGGTTGCGGTAGTGATGGACGATTCCGGATATAACATGAATAATATAGACGAAGTCTTCGATATAAAGAGGCCGATAACACTGTCGATCCTGCCGAATCTAACATATTCGACAAAGATCGCACAGCTTGGCCGCTTGAATGGTTATGAGGTGATATTACATCTGCCGCTGGAGCCGCACAGAGAAGACATCCCGGAAGAAGTCGATACGATAAATTCAAGGATGACTAAAAGCGAAATAGCCGTGAGGCTCAAGTCAGCGATAGAAAGCGTCCCGGGAGTGAAGGGCGTATCGAATCATATGGGCTCGAAATCGACAGAAGAGAAGGAGCTGATGAGCGTCATTCTCGCTGATCTGAAGAAGAGGAGGTTATACTTTCTGGACAGCCTGACCTCGGAGAAATCTGTCGTCGGGGAAATAGCCGGCCTCATCGGTGAACGGCATGCGCAGCGCGATATATTCCTGGATAATTCGAATAATGCGGATGATATAAGAAAACAGGTTTTGGAGATGAAGGCCCTGGCCTTCAAAAAAGGCCGTGTCATCGCCATTTGCCACGATAGAAAAAATACCGTTAAGGTTTTAGGCGAGATGATGCCCGGCCTTGCCTCCGAAGGCATCGAGTTCGTAACTCTCTCAGAACTGGTGAGATAAATGTTGACATTAGGCATAGAGACTTCCTGTGATGAGACGGCTGTATCGGTGACGAACGGGAAAAAAGTCCTTTCAAACTGCGTCTCATCGAGTGTTCATCTGCACGCTCTTTACGGCGGCGTTGTCCCGGAGATAGCGTCACGGTTCCATGTAGAATATATCTTAGAGGTTCTATCAAAGGCCCTAAAGGATTCTGACAGGGCATTAAAGGATATGAGGCTGGTCGCCGTCACGAATGGCCCCGGCCTCGTCGGCGCGCTTTTAACAGGCATATCTCTGGCGAAGTCCATAAGTTACAGTTTGAATTTGCCTTTGATAGGAGTCAATCACATCCACGCGCATCTCAATAGCGCCTTTCTGAACGATGAGGATAGGCCAAATTTCCCCTTCATAGGTCTTGTGGTATCGGGCGGCCATACGTCTCTTTTTTTTAGTGAGGGTGTCTATAGGCAAACGTTATTGGGCCAGACGCAGGATGACGCGGTCGGCGAGGCATATGACAAAGTGGCTAAGATTCTAAAGTTAGGCTATCCCGGCGGGCCGGTAATAGAAAGAAGGGCCCGCCTTTCGAAAAATAGAAAGAAGGTCATATTCCCAAGGACCTACCTCGGAAAAGATTCTTTAGATTTTAGTTTCAGCGGGATAAAAACTGCGGTATTATATTATGTAGAGAAGTTACGCGTTACGCATTACGGGTTACGGGTTACGGAGATAAACGACATATGCTATGCCTTTCAGGAGGCGGCTCTGGATGTATTGGTAGAGAAGGCATTTCTGGCGGCCAGGATAAAAGATGTCAAATCTATCGTAGTGGGAGGCGGCGTGGCGGCGAATTCGCGGCTTAGAGGTAAATTTTATGAAGCAGCGAGGTTCGGGAAGCCGGTGAAGGTATATTTCCCGAAGAGGGAATATTGCCTCGACAACGCCGCGATGGTCGGAGTGCTTGGCGAAGAGCTTTATAAAAAGGGCCATAGGTCGGACCTCTATTTGAGCGCCGAACCAAACCTTAATTGTGGAGGGTGAGATGCTGAACGAATGGTTGATTCTATTCCGGCTGATACTCGCGGCTGTCTTAAGCGGGATAGTCGGATTCGAGAGAGAATTTCACGGAAGGGCTGCCGGCTTCAGGACACACATCCTTCTCTGTGTAGGCTCAACCCTTGTCATGCTTACCTCAATGCACATCTTCGACGTATATTATAACAAGGCGCCATGTGATCCGGCAAGGATCGCGGCCGGCGTTGTTACCGGCATCGGGTTTTTAGGGGCAGGCGCGATAATGCGTTCCAGGGCCTCTGTGAGGGGACTTACAACGGCAGCGAGCCTCTGGGTGGTTGCAGCCATAGGCCTTGCGGTCGGCTCCGGATTATATTTCGCATCTATAATCACGACGGTGCTGGCTATAATAACACTTATGCTCTTCTCCCGCCTGGAGCATGCGATGATACGAAAGGACTGGTATAAGACGATCGTAGTGGAGACGAAAGAAGACGCGGATCATCTGAAAGCGATCAGGGATGTATTAGCGGAGTATAGAGCCGAGATCACGGACTTTGAAGCAGGCCGCGCAGCCGACGGCATAAATATGCTCTTGAAGTTGGGATTAAAATTTAATAATATTAAATACGGCGACCAGATGATACAGGATATCGGCCGCTTGGATGGTATAAAGAACGTGAAGTGGGAAGCGGAATAAAAATTGGAGGTGAGGGATATGATGGGAAGGAAGGATAGGAAGCATCACGAAACGGAGAAGGTTCTCGATGTCGATGCCTCGATGCAGGGGACTCTCATCTTTAAAGACCCTGTGAATTTGAGGATCAATGGAAGGTTCGAGGGGACGCTCAATACAAAGGGCAGCCTCATGATCGGCGAACACGCCGTTGTGAATGCCGATGTAACCGGCGAATCGATTGTAGTCGCCGGCAAGGTCAACGGGAATATCATCGCCCTGAAAGAGTTGAAACGTGTTTCGCCAGCCTGCGTCGTTGGCGATATAAAGACGCCTCTTCTTAGCATTGCGGAGGGCGCGATCCTGGAAGGAAATTCTAGAATGCTTTCGAAGGCAAGATCAGAGACTGCTGCAAGTCAGAACACGATGACGCCGGAAGAGTTGGCAAAGTATCTGGAGGTCGACATGGCGCTCGTGACGGAATGGGCAAACTCAGGGAAACTTCCTGGCACCAAAAATGGGAATTC
>JACROW010000045.1 GCA_016214245.1 Candidatus Omnitrophota bacterium
CGTTGTTGTAGCAGACGTATAATATATTGTGGCCGCGCTCGACGGCGCCTGAGAGGGCCTGTAAACCTATGTCGTATGTCCCGCCATCGCCCCCGATCGCTACGAAGTTGACCTTTTTGGTGTATTTACCCTGCCTCACCCAAGATTTATACAGTGCCTCTATGCCGCTTATCGTTGCTGCCGCGTTCTCGAATGCGCTGTGTATGAAGGGGACATTCCACGCGGTATATGGAAATATTGAGGATACCACCTCAAGGCAGCCGGTTGCATTAGTGACGATGGTATTTGGCCCCGCGGCCATAAGGACCTGCCTTGCTACGATGACAGCCCCGCATCCGACACATGCGCGGTGGCCTCCCGTGAACAATTCTTTTCCTTTTGATACGTCCTTTAAGTTGGCCATCTATTCCCTCACGCCCATATAGGTAACCCTGTCTTTAGGCTTTCCTTTCACCGCGTCAAAGAGATCGTTATATATGGACTCTATATCATCCAATTTTATCTCGCGGCCTCCGAGGCCATAGACATAATTTAAAACTATAGTCTTCGCGCCCTTATCAAAAATGGCTGACTTCACCTCCAGACAGAGCGGCCCCTCTTCGCCGTTCATAGAATCCGATCTATCCAACACACCGACTGCCTTTAAATCTTTTAATGCATCAGCGATTTCGTCTTTCGGAAAAGGCCTGAATACCCTTAGTTTCAAAAGGCCTGCCTTTAAACCCTTATCTCTTAAATTGCCGACCACAACCTTCGCTGTCCCGGCAGTAGAGCCCATTGCGATAATTGCCAGTTCGGCATCGTCCATCTTATATTCCTCAAAAAATCCATAGGTCCGGCCGGAGATTTTGCCGAATTTTTTACCCACATCTATGATTATAGGCTTGGATTCCTTCATCGCCTCGATCTGCTGTCTTTTGTGCTCGAAATAATAATCGGGAAGGTCGAGCGCGCCAAGAGTTACAGGTTTATCAAAATTTAACAGGTAATGCTCCGGCTTATATTCGCCGACGAATCCCTTCACTTCCGAGTCGTCTAAAATCTCAATCCTTTCCATCCCGTGGCTTATTATGAATCCATCCGTTGTGATGATGACCGGGACGCGTGCGGTTTCGGCTATCCGAACGGCCTGGACCATATTGTCGTAGGCCTCCTGAGCGTTTTCCGAGAAAATCTGAATCCAGCCCGAATCCTTGACCATCATCGTATCAGAGTGGTCGCAGTGGATGTTCAAGGGGCCTGAGAGGGTTCTATTCACATCCGCTAAGACTATCGGCAGCCTCAAGCCGCCTGCGATATAAAGCATCTCCGCCATGAGGGCGAGCCCCTGACTTGAGGTTGATGTTATCGTCCTTCCGCCGGCCGCGCTCGAACCGATGCAGGCTGACATCGCAGAGTGCTCGCTCTCGACAGGCACGAATTCGGTATCGACGAGCCCGTCCGCAACAAAACCGGCGAATATCTGGACTATCTCTGTGGCAGGTGTTATTGGGTAAGCCGCCACCACATCCGGATTTATCTGACGCATAGCCTCTGCCATCGCTTCATTACCGGTCATCGCAACTATATTTGATTTCGCCATAAAATTAAATCTTACCCTCTTTTCCCTTCGCTTCCTTCTCCGGAATCATCTTTATCGCCTTACCCTTGACAGGGCATTCATGCGCACATATACCGCATCCCTTGCAATATGAATAGTCAAATCCGACCACTTTTCCGTCCTTCACTATCACAGCGGAATCAGGACAATATACCCAGCAGGCAAGACAGTGTATGCACTTCTCGGATAAAAGAAGAGGCCTCTTGGTCCTCCAGTCTCCTGTCTTAAACTCCTTCGCTGTACCCCCGCCTATTATAAGGTCGTACCCCTGAAGCGTCTTCCAGCCTGGTTTTTTCTTTTTATCTGTAGCCATCTTAAGATTTCACTTCGTTATAAGCGCGCTCTATAGCCTTTATATTGCCTTCTACAATCTCGGGCCTTGATTTGAATTTGCTCTCCAACTTTATCCTCGTCTCTTCAAGCATCGCCTTAAAATCCAATATTCCTGTTGCCTTTATGAGAGCTCCGAGCATCGGCGTATTGGGGATATCCTTATTGATCGCTTCTTTAGATATGGTCGAGGCATCGACTGTGAAGATCTTTATCCCAGCCATAATCGAAAATTCTTTTCTAATCTCATTTGGGGTTTTAGTGGTATTTATTACCACTATGCCGTCATCATTCATACCTTCCATAACATCAACTGTTTCCATCAATGTGGGATCCAATACTATGACCACATCCGGGTTCGCCACGCCTGAATGGCGCAGGATCGGTTTTGAGGAGAGGCGGTTGAACGAGGTTACCGGGGCGCCCATCCTTTCGGGGCCGTATTCGGGGAATGCCTGCACGTACTTTCCCGAGCTCAAAGCCGCGTCAGCAAATAAAAGGGCGGCCGTCTTTGCTCCCTGGCCGCCTCTGCCATGCCAGCGAATCTCAATCAAATCTTTCATTTCCAATCTATCTTAAAAAAGGCCTCTATTACGCTGCTGCCTTTTCTTTTCCTGTAAGAGCGAGGTAAAATACCATGAAGGCCGCCATCATGACGATGCCGAGATAGCCGTTGAAGATGCTGTTCACAATCCCTATCACGACCTGTCCTGCTCCGGCAGGCATCGCCACGGTAACCAGCCCCGTCAAAAATCCAATTACGAAGCCTATGCCGAGCGAGATCAGGATAAGCAGGACCAAAAGTAGAAGCACCCTTCCGACTGCCTTTCTGACTATCCCGATGCTTTTCTTCATCGATCCTATGACACCGGTTTCATCGCACACAAGTGAATAGGGGGACATTATCAAAAGAAGTACATAATATAGGCCGGCCGCACCTATTATTATAGCTATTATGGAAGCTATTACAGTCACGACGGTGTTGTTTAGCGGGGCTGTGGCGGCGATTATCAAGGCCGCTATCAAAGCGATTATACCTATAATCAATATTATGATGAGCCCAAGCCCTAGTAGACGCAGGTAATATTTAAAACCGTAGGATGGAAAGTTAGCCAGTTTCATCTTCCCTTCCTTTATATAATCCTTGACCAGGCCCAATGCGCCGCCCTGCACAAATATGCTGACGACTATAAATACTATACTGAATAGTAGAGCGGCTGCAGTAATCTGGGGTATAGGCGCCGCCCCTGGAGCTTGAATACCACCCTGTCTTGCAAGAGGTATGCTTGCCAGATTCCAGATCAGATTGAAGATAATCAGAACCGCCACCAGACTCAGGCTTTTCGTTGCGATGCCGAAACCCTTCTTAACCGCCTCAATTACCCCCATATAATTCCTCCTTGTTATATTTTTAAATTATACCACGTAAAACGCACATGGTCAAGCCCGGTTTATGCTTTTTGCTCGCGTCTGCCTTCGAAGGCCTTTATTATTGTAGCCTGGTCCGCATATTCAAGGTCGCTTCCGACAGGTATGCCGTAAGCGACCCTAGTCAACCGTGCGCCGGAATTCTTCAAAATCTTCGATAGATATAGGGCTGTTGCCTCTCCTTCCGTATTGAAATCTGTCGCGATTATGATCTCTTTAAATCTCTCCTTCTTTACCCTTTCCAGAAGCTCCTTTATCTTTAGATCCGAAGGTCCTATGCCGTCCAGCGGCGAGAGCGAGCCCAACAGCACATGATAGATGCCGTTGAAATTACCTGCTTTTTCTATCGTTACTATATCATTCGGCTCCTCGACGACACAGAGTATCGATTTATCCCTTGAGGCGCTTTTACATATGTCGCATATCTCTTCGTCGCTTAAGTTATTGCAGACCTTGCAGAATCTGACCGACGCTTTCACTTTAAGTACAGCCTTAGACAACGCTTCAGCGTCAGCCTTCGAAGCCCTCAAGATATAGAATGCCAGCCTCTGGGCGGTCTTGGGGCCTATGCCCGGCATCTTGGCGAATTCGAGAATCAATTCCTTCATCGAGATCGGAAATCCGCTCATCTATCGCTTCTCGTTTCTATTTTTAAGGATCTGGCCGTCGAAGACCTCCAGGGCCAATTTGATTATCGGGTCATCGTCTGGTTTCTTCGCTTCCTCCTGATGGCTCGCGTCTTCGGCCTCTTCGTTGGCCTTCCCTGAATTCGCGTTCAAGGCGCGGCCCTGCATATTAACAGGCTCGACCAATGTGTACACAACCTTTAAATCGAGCTTCATCACCTCGCGTATCGCCTCATCTATCAGGCGCCCGTTCTCGGCCAGTTCCAGCATCTCTTTATGAAACCCGAGCTCTTTCGGAAAGCCTATCGACAGCGTATTAGCCTCCAGTTTCAGGGGGCTCGCTTCTTCGAGATAAGACCCGATCGATATCTTCTTTGCCTTTACATAATTTATCACGCCGGTCCAGGAACTTAGTATGCCGTTCATATTTGAATCTTCCGGCTTTGCCTGGAGTCGGTCCTGCTCTACTGTTAACTCCGGTTCTTGCTGCGCCCTTCCGCCCTGGAGCCGCGCTTCAAGATTATTTATCCTTTCAATAATTTCAGCCAGCGATGTTATCGATCCAGACCTCGTGAGCTTTACCATCGCAGCCTCTAACGGGACTCGCGCTAGACTTACTCTTTTTATGAAATCAATAGTATTTGCGAACGTATAGATGATGTATAATATCTCCTCTACAGTGTATTTTTGAGCCTCTTCGGCATAGCGTTTTATCCTGTCCGGCCCGGCATTTATCAGCGAATCCAACTCCTTACTTATCTTAATTACACAGATATTCCTGAAATGCTCTATGAGGCCCGAAACCACCTGAACGGCGTCCTTCCCTTCATTTATCAGGATATCAATAATCTTTAGGGCGCTTACGGCATCCTTCGCCTTAATCGAAGCGGATAGGCCGAAGAGCATCTCCTCGTCGACTATGCCAAGGACCTTCACTATGTCTTTGACATCGACGCGGCCTTCGGTAAACGACATTATCTGGTCCAGCATCACCTGGCCGTCCCTCATGCTGCCATCCGAATATTTCGCGATCAGGATGAGGGCATCGTCGTTCACGTCCAGATTCTCTTTTTCGGCGATCCTTTTCAGGTTGGCAAGGATATCTTTTGCTGAAAGTCTCCTGAAGTCGAATCTCTGGCACCTTGAAATAATGGTCGGCGGGACCTTATGGGCCTGGGTCGTAGCGAAGATGAATTTAACGTGCGGCGGCGGTTCCTCCAGTATCTTCAGAAGCGCATTGAACGCCTCCGGCGTGAGCATGTGCACTTCATCTATTATGTAGACCTTGAAGGCACCCTTGGAGGGGGCGAATTTTACATTATCCCTTAAGTTCCTTATCTCATCTATGCCCCTGTTCGAAGCGCCGTCTAGCTCCAATATATCGAGGCTCGAGCCTTTGGTTATCTCAATACAGGATGCGCATGAATTGCACGGCTCCGGAGACGGACCCTTTTGGCAGTTCAGCGCCTTTGCCAATATCCTTGCCGTGGTCGTCTTCCCTACGCCGCGGGGGCCCGCAAATATATAAGCGTGGGCGACGCGATCCTGTGAAATGGC
>JACROW010000021.1 GCA_016214245.1 Candidatus Omnitrophota bacterium
TTTCTTCGCAACCTCTTTGGCGCTATAATTTTCGTCCCAATATAACTTTTTAACTTGTACGGGATCTAATTTTTGTTTACCACCTACCATATCAGTCTGGTCCATTTGGCCACTCTGGTACCTCACCACATGGAGCCGGGAAGAGGGATCGAACCTCCAACCTGATGCTTACAAAGCAACTGCTCTACCATTGAGCTACCCCGGCTTATATTGTTATGCTAGCTTTTTTAAAACTTCCGGTAACTTATTTAAAAGGTCCGTTGCAATTAAACTTAAGGCGCCTTTTTCTTTCAATGCCAGATCGCCCGCGAGGCCGTGAAAATAGACGCCCAATACCGACGCCGTATACGCGTCAAGGCCCTGGCCAACGAAGCTGGCTATGATGCCGGTCAATATATCGCCGACGCCGCCTGTTGCCATTCCGGGATTCCCGGTCTCGTTTATATAAAATTCACCTTTTGGATTGGCGACGATTGTGTTATGGCCTTTCAAAACCAAGACCGTATTATACTCATTTGCGAATTTTAATGCAATATCATTTCTGTCCTTCTTGACCTCTTCGATATCCTTCGCAACAAGCCTCGCCATCTCGCCCGGATGCGGCGTCAGGATAAGCTGGGCCTGGGCCTTCTTCAACATATCGAGATGGCCGGCGAACGCGTTTATGCCGTCGGCGTCTAAGATTATGGGTTTGGTAAATTTTGTAACCAAATTTCTTATTAGGTTTTGAGTTTCCTTATTCTGTGAGATCCCGGGCCCGATTGCTATAGCGTCGCACCTTTCGCCAAAATTTACGAGATCCCTCTCGGCCAGAAGGCTTAAAGAGTAGTCTTTCGTCTCAAAGAAGACCCTGACCATCACCTCTGTCAACTTCGTTGCCATCACTTGATACAGGCTCTTCCCTATTGCCAGCGTGACCAGGCCGCTTCCGGAACGTATGGCTGCCTGGCTCGTCAGATATGCAGCCCCTGTATAGCCTGAAGAGCCGGCAATGACTAAAACATGCCCGAAGTCCCCCTTGTGCGAATCAGGAGACCTCTTTGGAAAGTTCGTCAATATCTCTTCTATGGCTGTCATCGTTTCTCCTTTTTTAGAAGTATGACATTCGCGACCGCATAATTCTTTGAATGAGCTATGCTGACTATTACATTGTCTATCATCTTTTTCTTTTTTAATTTAAGCGCGCTGCCGTGAAATTCTATTTTCGGTTTCCCCTCCCTATCATTCAGCACTTCGATATCAGTCCATCTTATAGGAAATTTACGCGGCTCGCCAAAGGCCTTTACCACGGCTTCCTTGGCTGCGAATCTCGCGGCGAAGTGCTGATGCGAAAACCTTCTTGAATTGGAATATGCGACCTCTCTATCGGTAAATATCTTGGAAAGGAAATTCACCCCCCATTTACTTATGGCATCTTTCATCCTGAATACTTCCACTATGTCTACGCCGGTCCCGAAAATCATCTGACCAATTCCAGCATTTCACGAACGGCTTCGGCCAAGCCGATAAATACGGCCTTTGAAATTATGGAATGGCCGATGTTGAGTTCGTTTATCTTGTCTATCGCCGCCACGTCCTTAGTATTATCGTAATTTAAACCATGCCCTGCATTGACTTCAAGGCCGAGGGCCGAGGCATATTCTACTGCTTCGTTCAATATCTTTAATTCTCTCTTTCTGGAAGTTTCAGATTTTGCGTTGGCATATTCGCCGGTATGTAATTCTACTATGCCCGAGCCTGCCCGCATAGAGGCGTCGATCTCTTTTTTAACAGGGTTTATGAAGAGGCTCACCTTTATTCCGTTTCCCTCGAGCTTATCGACTGCGGATTTTATCTTCGCCAAATTACCTTCGACATCCAGCCCGCCTTCTGTGGTAAGCTCACTTCTTCGTTCGGGAACCAATGTCGCCTGGTCCGGCTTCACCTTACATGCAAATTCCACTATATCTTTAGCGATCGACATCTCAAGGTTAAGCCTTGTCTTTACAGCCTCCCGTAACCTTCTGACGTCTTCGTCTTTTATATGCCGCCTGTCTTCGCGCAGATGGCAGACTATGGAATCGCAGCCAGCTCCTTCACAAACTATAGCCGCTTCAACCGGATCCGGATAATGGATTCGTCTCGCCTCTCTTAACGTTGCCACGTGATCTATATTGACGCCGAGCTTCGCCATGAATTTTTTATAAATTTTTGATTTTTGATTTTAAAATGCTATCCGTCATGCGCGCCGCCTGAAGAGTTTCTTTGACATCGTGAACCCTCAAAATGTTAGCGCCTTTCATAACTGCTATTACGCAGGTTGCCAATGTGCCGATAAGGCGATCCCCTGGTTCGCTCACGTCCAATATCTTTCCTATAAAGGATTTTCTCGAGGTGCCGATGCATATAGGCCGGCCCAGGATCTTGAATTCATCGAGCCTGTTTAGGATCTCGAGGTTGTGCTCTACAGTCTTTCCGAAACCTATCCCCGGATCTATGATAATCTTCTCTTCCTGAACGCCTGCGTCTCTGGCTATGTTTATCGATTCTCTAAAAAATGCGATTAGCTCTTCGATGAGATTCTTATAGGCCGGATTCAGCTGCATATTTTGAGGCTCGCCCTTCATCTGCATTATTATCACTGCCGCGCCATGTCGCGCAACGACGGGCGCCATAGCCGGATCATGCCTTAAGCCGGAAATGTCATTCACTATAGACACCCCCCCTCTTATGGCTTCTTCTGCGACCCTTGATCTGCGAGTATCTATCGATATCGGAATCTTTATAACTTTAGACAGGTTTTCCAGTACTGGTATGACGCGGCCGAGCTCTTCATCGATCGACACGTCGCGGGCGCCTGGCCGTGTGGATACTCCGCCCACATCGATCATATCCGCGCCGGCTGCCGCCATGTCGATAGCATGCTCGATCGCTTTTGACTTATCGAGGAACTTTCCGCCGTCGGAAAAGGAGTCAGGCGTCACGTTCAGAACGCCCATTACGTAGGTCCTCTTGCTAAAGGCGAGGTCAGCTTGGCGGGTGGTCGGCTCTGTCAGGTTCAGCTTGCGCATCTTTATGGAATCCTAGAAGCGATTTTACTTCTTCAACTTCCATGACCTCTTTCTCCAATAATCTTTCTGCCAGAAGCTTCAACTTGTCTTTGTGCTTTATGAGTTCGTCCTTGGCCTTCGTGTAACAATCGTCTATGATCCTGCGCACTTCCTGATCTATCAATAAGGCTGTCTGGTCGCTGTAATTTCGCTCTTCCATGATATCGCGGCCGAGGAATATCTGCTCATGCCTGTGGCCGAATGTGAGATGGCCGAGCTTCTCGCTCATCCCGAACCTCGTCACCATCTTTCGCGCTATATCGGTTGCTATCTCAAGATCGTTCTGGGCGCCTGTTGACAATTCACTTAAAATTATCTCTTCGCTTGCCCTGCCGCCCAGCATCCCGACGATCTTTCCCAATAGCTCTTCCTTTGTCACGATATACCTGTCCTCCACCGGAAGCCTTATCGTGTATCCGAGTGCCATCCCTCTCGGCAATATCGATACCTTATGCAAGGGATCCGCACCGGGTATGATAAGCGCGAGGAGCGCGTGCCCTGATTCGTGATATGAGATGATCATCCTTTCCTGCTTGGATATGACTCTCGATTTTTTCTCGGGGCCTGCCATGACCCTTTCGATAGACTCCTGCAGTTCTTCCATCATGACAGACTCTTTATTGCGCCGGGCTGCGAGAAGCGCCGCCTCGTTTACGAGGTTTGCTAAATCCGCGCCGGAGAAACCGGAGGTCTGTCTCGCCAATGAATTCAGATCGACTGTTTTGTCAAGCTTTACATTTCTGATGTGGACCTTTAATATGGCCTCACGGCCTATGATATCGGGTCTATCTATGACTATCTGCCTGTCAAACCTTCCCGGCCTCAATAGCGCCGGGTCCAAGACATCCGGCCGATTTGTGGCGGCTATGAGTATAACACCTTCCTGCGTGTTAAATCCGTCCATCTCGACCAGCAATGCATTGAGTGTCTGCTCCCTTTCGTCGTGGCCGCCGCCGATACCCGCAAAGCGCTGCCTTCCGACAGCGTCGATCTCATCTATAAATATGATGGCGCCGCGGCCAGACTGTTTCGCTGAGCGCTTTGCCTGATCGAAGAGGTCGCGCACCCTCGAGGCGCCTACGCCGACGAACATCTCGACGAAATCAGAGCCGGATATGGATAGGAACGGCACGTTCGCCTCGCCTGCCACCGCCTTTGCCAGGAGGGTCTTGCCTGTCCCGGGGGGGCCCATCAGAAGCACCCCCTTCGGGATCTTGCCGCCTAATCTCTGAAACTTCTTCGGGTCCTTCAAAAACTCTATGACCTCTTTCAATTCTTCCTTTGCCTCATCAACGCCTGCAACGTCTTCGAACGTGATCTTTAGACGCTCATCCGACGCCAGGGTAGGGCGGGACTTACCGAACGACCATATCCTTCCGCCGCCGGCGGCGCCGCCGCGGTAAGCGAATAACCACAGGAATAATATAAAGAGGATCATCGGCCCAAGCGAATAGAAGAGGTTCATCCATAATGTCTTCGGCGGCTTTATGTCAAACACCCTTATATTCTCTCTCAATAATCTTATCAGGTCCTGATCATTTTCAGGGATATTCACGCTGAATTTTGTGCCGTCAGCCAATTCGCCCTTAACGATATTCTCGACTTTCGCACAGGATTTGATCTTCTGGGTCGCCGGGTTATCCTTTAGGATATCGAAGAATTCAGAATAGGCCAGCTCCCGGACCGGTTTCTCCAAAGTCTGGGTCCAGCTGTTCAATAGATAAAAAACTCCCAATGCAACAAAAACCCAGATCATGAGATTCTTGCCGTTTTTTGAAGGCCTCAAAATCTTTTTACCCCTTTCGTCTTTCATATGCCACCTCGATACGATTGCATATGGAACCTCTCTAAGTGTAAAGTCTTATTTTTGCGCGGTTTCTTTTCCATTTCCTGCTTATTTTAGCAAAATTTTATACCTATATCAAGATTATAATTGGCTGAAGGCCAGTGCCTTATCTGTCCTCGTAATCCTTATGCCGCCGGGCAGGTCAATCGAATTCCCCTTCCGTTTGTGCCCGATGAGATGCTCCATCTCCTTCCAGTGTCGAAATGAAAGCCTTTTTAGTTCGCCGCCTGCCATCTCTAACGCATCTCGCAATATCTCTTTCTGAATTGCCTTCGGCTGGATCACTATATCTTTCAGGCTTAGCTCCACCCTGCCTTCCTGACATGATATGTGTCTTTTCGCCCTCGACCGCTCTTCCTCTATAAATTTGAAATCCTCTCTCAGGTGTTCGGCGAGATTCGAGAGCACTCTCTTCAAGCGCGGGTTGTACCTTTCCAGAAACGGAATTATATCACTTCTTACGACATTCCTGAAATATACGGGCTCCAGATTTGTGCGGTCTATTCTATATTCAATGTGCTTCTCATCGAGATATTCTTTTATCTCTTCCTTCTCCAATTCCAATAAGGGCCTCATGATCTTCAACCCCGACTCCTCTCTTACGGGAGAAATCCCGACCATTCCTTTCAGCGACGTGCCTTTTATCAAACGCATTAATATGGTCTCCGCCTGATCGTCCAGCGTATGGCCTGTGGCGATGATATTCGCATTGACTTTCTTTGCGGCCGCATTAAAAAATTTATACCGCTCCTCCCTCGCCACTTCTTCAACTGACAGCTTTTTGGATTTTATTCTTTTTAAGTCCACCCTCTTATGGATAAAGGTCATCTTGAATCTTTCGGCCACGCCCTTTACGAATAACGAGTCCGCCTTCGACTCCGCGCCCCTCAATCCGTGATCGAGATTGCAGACCGAGAGATCTCCCAGTTTCAGTTTACCTTTAAGCGCTATCAGGGCATGCAGCAAAAATATGGAGTCCGGCCCGCCGGATACAGCCGCTAATACTCTGTCTTTCGGCTGGAGCATCTCATAATTCCGAGTCGTCTTTAAGACCCGTTCGATTAGATTTTTCACCATATATGAATTTCTCTCTTGGCGGTGGATTGGGATTAAGACGATGCAGCCGCCAACTGCGTGCGGGTTATGTTTTTAAGGCGGTCGAATTCGGCTGCTCCGAATGCGGTTGAATCTATCGCTGGGAGCACCCGTAATCTGCACTGCACTTTCGCTGCGAAAACCCAGCTTCCTTTAGGGATTGCACGTCTGGTTCCGTCGAGCACTATAGGCAGGATGGGCTTTCTTTCCTTTAGCGCGATCTTAAAGGCCCCGTTTTGAAATTCCCTCATTTCATTTGTCTCACTGCGTGTTCCTTCAGGAAAAAATAAGACCGAGACGCCGTTCCTGAGCCAATTGGCAGCGTCACGATAAGCCTTTTTTATGCTGGAAAATTCTCCGCGTGAAAGCTTGATGTGCTTGGCAAGCGATAGGCACCATCCGACAAAAGGCACTTTGAATAGGCTTTCCTTCGCTACCCATTTAAATTGCATCTTCGTCTTATATAAGATTATTATATCAGCGAGGCTTTGATGGTTTACAACGATAACATAAGTCTTGCCCTTATCGATATTCTCAAGTCCGGTTACACTAACTTTCCAATAAGGATTTAAAATAGTGAGGGCATCTGCCCACCAGTAACACTGGGCGTGGACGATCTTTCTCTTTTTATCAAACGGGTACAGGGCGAGCGTCAAAAAAAGCATAACAAGAAATAAAATGACCGTTAAAATGAAGCCGACCGCCCACACTGCCATTGACAATACGATCCTCACTCGAGCCTCTTTTAAAAAGGGCCTGGCTATGAATAACCAGGCCCGTCTTTGTTCAATTCGGATTAGACTTTAACTACGTTTGTCGCTTGTTCGCCTTTAGGACCTTTGGTGATCTCGAACTCGACCTCCTGGCCTTCCTCTAAAGACTTATAGCCATCACCCTGAATCGCGCTGTGATGCACAAATACATCCTTGCCTGACTCGGGAGTGATAAATCCGTAACCCTTCTGGTTTGAGAACCATTTCACTTTCCCTTTTGCCAGTACCTACTACCTCCTTTCCCTGCAATTATTATAGTAAATAATAAAAACAAAAAACCGTAAGTCGTTTCCTTCTTTCCCTTACGGTTCAAGATTCCTACACCCTCTTTTACTACAGGTGAAATTATACACTACTCAATCGCATATGTCAAGCACTTTCTTAGAATGGTAGCGGGGACTGGATTTGAACCAGTGACACGCCGCTGAGCTACCCCGCCTTAGTCGCTTCGGCCCACTGCGACCAACCACGTAAACAACTGGATAAGTCTTGTGGGCCTTCGCTCCTTAGGGGAAAACCAATGGTTTTCCCCTAACGCTCGGCCTTACGGCCTCGCTGTTCCTTTTCCTTTAATTTGCTTTGTATTATAGCACAAAATATTAAAAAAAGTAAAAATTTCCTTATTAAAATTTTTGCAA
>JACROW010000009.1 GCA_016214245.1 Candidatus Omnitrophota bacterium
AAAGGATTATTCTATGGCGACCCATCTCAGTTCATAGCTCAGGCTATCGGCATAACCTCGAATTTCATCTACGTGGGATTAGTCTCTATAATTATATTTAAGTTTATTGATATCATCGTTGGAAACCGAGTAGATCCGGACTCAGAGATAGAAGGGCTCGATGTCCCTGAAATGGGGGTTGTGGGTTACAGCGGAGTTAAGTTGGACAAACACTCGGAAACGCCTATCCCTAAAGAATTGTTTACAATAGAAAAGTGAGGAGTCGAACAGATTAAACGGAGGGATTCGACATGAAGAAGATAGAAGCAATAATCCGGCCCACAAAACTTGATTCAGTGCGTCTTGCCTTAAAAGAGATTGGATCACCGGGCTTAATGATCACTGAAATCGAGGGGCACGGGAAACAAAAAGGAATTACAAAACAGTGGCGCGGCAAGGAATATAAAGTAGAGCTTTTGCCGAAGATAAAGATAGAGATCGTCGCTCATGATAAAGACGTTGACAAGATTACGAAAGCAATCGCAGATGCAGCCGGAACGGGTGAGATCGGCGATGGCAAGATTTTTGTATCTCCGATAGAGAATGCTATGCGTATCCGCACCGGAGAAAAAGGGGATAGCGCGATATAAATGATCAATAAGGAATTGATCGAAAAGATTAGACGCCTAAAAGAGGAGAGGCACTATACATTGCACGACCTCTCGAAAAAAATTGATATTCAAGTGCCCACTTTAGAGAGATGGCTTAAGACAAACCGTATCAATAAACTTTATGCAAAAATAGTCAAGGAGAGGCTGGGCATAGATTAACGAGAAAATGGATAGGAGGTGAGGGGAGATTTTTTTTGACCAAATTTTTACAATTGAATAACCAAATGAATAAAGATATAAAAGAAAGGGGCATAATAAAATGATTAATTCTGGAGATACAGCATGGATACTGATGTCAACAGCGCTGGTTATGCTTATGACCGTTCCTGGCCTTGCCTTTTTTTATGGAGGGCTGGTGAGACGAAAGAACGTGCTTGCAACTATGATGCAGTCATTTTTCGTATTATGTTTGATAAGCATTCAATGGATCCTGTGGGGATACAGCCTATCTTTTGGGCCGGATAAGGGCCATTTTATCGGAAGCCTTGCTTGGTTTGGGTTGAAAGGCGTGGGCATGACACCAAACGCCGATTACGCGGCCACTATCCCACACCTTCTATTTATGGTTTATCAGATGATGTTTGCAGTGATAACACCTGGATTGATAACAGGCGCATTTGCGGAAAGAATGAAGTTTTCAACTTATGTTATCTTTACGCTGTTATGGGCAACGTTTGTATATGATCCAATTTGCCATTGGGTATGGGGTGCCGGCGGATGGCTTAAGAATAAAGGTGCCTTGGATTTTGCAGGCGGCACAGTCGTTCATATGTCTTCAGGAATTTCCGCGTTGGTGTGCGCGTTAACATTAGGTAAGAGACGGGGATATGGCCGCGAGCCTATGCCACCCCATAATCTTCCATTAACAGTGCTTGGCGCAGCGCTACTTTGGTTCGGTTGGTTTGGGTTTAATGCGGGGAGTGCGCTGGCCGCAAATGAACTTGCGGTTTCGGCATTCATTGCGACCAATACAGCGACTGCCGCTGCCGCACTCACATGGATGTTTATTGAATGGAAGATCACGGGCAAACCAACTATCCTTGGTGGCGCAACAGGTGCTGTTGCAGGGCTTGTTGCAATAACACCGGCCTCCGGTTTCGTTTCTCCCACATCTTCAATATTCATAGGTGCCATTGCAGGAATAGTCTGTTATACTGCTGTTGCGGTTATAAAATTAAAATTTGCCTATGACGACAGCCTGGATGCCTTTGGAGTGCATGGTGTGGGGGGCACTGTCGGCGCATTGGCGACAGGGTTATTCGCACAAAAAATAATAAACTCCGCCGGAAATAACGGCCTATTTTTCGGCAATCCTTCCCAGGTGGGGATACAGGCAATCGGCGCCTCGGCTACAATGGTCTATTCAATAGCGGTGACCTTTGTTATTCTGAAAGTACTGGATCTTGTTATGGGCCTCAGGGTTTCCGATGAGGACGAGGTTGTGGGCCTTGACATAACACAGCATGAAGAGAGCGCATATACTTTGCTCGATTAAAGTACGAAATAAAATTTGGAGGGGAAGATGAAACTGATCATAGCCATAATTCAGCCGCATAAGCTGGAGGATGTATTACAAGAATTGGATAAATCCGAGATTTATTTAAAGACGGTATCCAACGTCCTTGGCTGCGGCAGGCAGAAGGGCCGTACCGAGGTGTATCGTGGTAGAAAAGAGACTGGCAATCTGCTCAAAAAAGTAAGGCTCGAGATAGCTGTTAATGAAAAATTTGTTGAACCTACGATAAGTGCCGTTAAGAAGGGCGCTAGAACAGGTAAGATCGGCGATGGAAAAATATTTATAGTGGACCTTACCGAATGCATAAGAATAAGAACAGGCGAAAAGGGCGGGGAGGCAATAGGTTAAAAAAAGATTGACAGGGTTACCAAAATATGCTATTGTTTACTTGTATAACAAATGGTGAGATTTTAGGCACGATGGCGTGCCTAAATAGGCAAATACGAAATAGAACATTGGCGTTCATATTAGTCAAGGAGTCTTGACCGGAATGAACGCTTTTTGTTTTTCTGTATATTGAATGAGGAAAAATAATCTCGAGCGAAGCGAGGGATTATAGCTAATAAAGGAGGTAGTAAAATGGCGAAGAAAGTGGTTAGAAAAGTGGTTGGAAGAAAAACCAAGCCTTCCGTGCGGTGGAATGGGAATGTAAATGAAAAAGATATACAGAAAGTCGCCCAGCTGATAAAAGAGAATAATATTGAGATCGTGGATCTTAAATTTAATGACTTACCGGGGTTGTGGCAGCACTTCTCCATCCCTGCTACTGAATTATACGAAATCGATGATCCAGTAAAAAGTATCTGGATTGAGGGCATAGGATTTGATGGCTCCTCTATAAGGGGTTTTCAGAAAATTCAGGAATCTGACATGATACTACAACCCGATCCTGCAACTGCTGTGGTCGATCCAGCCTGTGATGTGCCAACTTTGAGCATCATCTGCGATATATACGATCCGATTACAAAGAAGGCCTATACCCGCGACCCTCGTTATGTAGCAAAGAAAGCCGCGGAATATCTAAGAAGCACGGGTATAGCGGACATGAGTTACTGGGGGCCTGAAATGGAGTTTTTTATCTTTAACGATATAAGGTTCGACCAGACGGAAAATTCCGGTTACTATTTTATCGACTCCATGGAGGGTGAATGGAATTCTGGCAGAGACGAGAAGCCAAACCTGGGTTACAAACCACGTTATAAAGAGGGGTATTTCCCTGTCCCACCGCATGATTCTTTACAGGATTTAAGAAGTAAGATAGTCTTGGCTATGATTCTTTACAGGATTTAAGAAGCAAGATAATTTTGACTATGATTAAAGCAGGCATTGGCATAGAGGTTCACCATCATGAGGTTGCAACGGCTGGTCAATGCGAAATCGATATGAGATTTGGTCCCCTTGTGAAGATGGCTGATAACTGTTTGATGTATAAATATATCGTCAAAAATATCGCAAAGAAAAACAACATGGTCGCGACCTTCATGCCTAAACCTCTCTTTGGCGACAATGGCTCAGGAATGCATACACACCAATCACTCTGGAAAAGCGGTAAAAATATCTTCTTCGACCCTAAGGGTTATGCGCTAATTTCACAAATCGCCAAATATTATGTTGGAGGCCTATTAAAACATGCCCCAGCGCTTATGGCTTTCTGCGCACCCACTACGAATTCTTATAAACGGTTGGTGCCAGGTTATGAGGCTCCGGTCAATTTAGCATATTCCCAAAGAAATCGCTCTGCAGCTGTGCGCATACCGGTTTACACTGAAAATCCCAAAACGAAAAGGATTGAGTTCAGACCACCGGATAATTCCTGTAACCCCTATTTAGCTTTTGGCTATGCTTATGGCAGGAATCGATGGTATACAGAATAAGATCGATCCCGGCGAGCCGCTGGATAAGAACACCTATGAATTGACCCCGGAAGAGGCGGCAAAAGTACCGACGGTTCCCGGCTCATTAGAGGAGTCTATCGCTGCCTTGGAAAATGACCACAAATTTCTTTTAAAAGGCAATGTATTCACTCAAGATGTGATAGATGTATGGATCGAATATAAGAAGGAGAAAGAGATAGATGCGGTTCGCCTCAGGCCACATCCGTATGAGTTCTATCTCTATTTCGATATTTAAATAACAACTAGTAGGGGGTCTTTAAAGTGCCCCTACGGTTGCAGCTTTATATAAATTTCGCGAAGGTCATCCTCAAGAGCGCCAAAGCGCTCAATTGACTAACCTCTTTTCGATCTATTTATCTTGTAATCTCACTAAGATGTGCTATAATTAATGGCTATATTGGCGAATCTTTAATGCCAATTGATAACGAGGAGGCTTAGAGTGGAAAAGAAAAATAGAGAGTACATATTACGAAAGGTAAAAGAGGATGATATAAAATTTATCCGGCTATGGTTTACAGATATCTTAGGCCAACTAAAAAGCTTTGCGATCCCTCGAGAAGAACTTAAGATGGCTTTTGAAGAAGGGATGGGCTTCGATGGCTCATCCATCAAAGGCTTCGCGCGTATAGATGAGAGCGACATGATAGCAAGGCCTGATCCAACTACGTTCGCAATCCTACCCTGGCGTCCAAAAGAGAAGGCGGTTGCCAGGATGTTCTGCGATATATATGAACCTGATGGCCGGCCTTATGATGGCGACCC
>JACROW010000010.1 GCA_016214245.1 Candidatus Omnitrophota bacterium
AAACATATGGGCCTCACCTCCAAATCGAAAGAGACACAGAAGGAGATGTTTTGAACATACTGCTACACATATGCTGCGCACCCTGTGCCATAGCTCCGGTAGAGGAGCTCAAGAAGGAAGGCCATAAGGTCACAGGGTACTTTTATAACCCCAACGTTCATCCATATTCAGAATATCTAAAAAGGGTGGCCGAGGTCGAAAGATATTCCAAAGACATCAATCTATCGGTGCATTATTCAGATTACGATATTGAGAATTATTTCCAGCATATAGTCTACAATGAGGCGCTTAAGAATAGGTGCCCGGTCTGTTGGTGGCTTAGATTAGAGAAGACAGCAAAGTACGCTAAAAGTAATGGATTTGACTCATTTACTACAACATTGTTAGGCAGTCCTTATCAGGATCAGGATGTGGTGAAAGAGATCTGCCTAGATGTCGCCAAGACCCTGGAACTGGACTTTTATTATAAGGATTTTAGGCCATACTTCAAAGGTGCACACATGAGTGCGCGATCAAAAGGAATGTATTGTCAGAATTATTGCGGCTGCGTATTCTCGGAGAAGGAGAGGATAGAGAGAAGTACTCAAAACTTATGTCCGACATAAACTCATTGGGAAAGTCGCTGATACTATTTGGTATAGTTTTGATTATAATCGGCGCAATATTAACGCTTGGAGGGAGATTGCCCTGGTTCGGCAGGCTCCCCGGCGATATATATGTACAAAAGAAGAATTTCACTATTATATTTCCCATCACCACATCGATCCTAGTCTCCGTCCTTCTCACTATAATCATGCTCTTGTTCAAAAGAAGATGAAAAAGGCCCTCAATTTTGTTCTAACCGTCTTCCTGTTATTTCTATCAGTTCCTGTTAGCGGCGTACCGGTAGAAAAATCTTCTAACCTCATCAGGGTCTGCGTGATAGACGGCAAGGACAGGATCGGCTTGATATTGAAGAGCGCGTATAAGGTCTATGAAATAAATTCTGACAGGGCCTTGATGGAAGGGAACCGCCTTCACACAGATATCGCCATAACTAAAAGCGGATTGTTGATCGGCAAGAAAGAGGTAAGCCCTTACGGCGTCAAGGTAAAGACAGCAAAGGATTCCACCACATATATAGACGGCAGAAGGTTTAGAGGTGATATCGACATCATACGAAAAGACGATCTGAAACTAACCGTAGTTAATAATGTAGACTTAGAGGATCGCCTTGTATCAAAAAAGACAGAACGCGTTACAGCCATATGATCTAAGGAGCGATATATACTCTCAGGTTTATGGAGGAAGCACATCAGAAAAATGGTCGACGACGAGGGCAGTGAACCTTACGAAGGGCAAAATCCTCGTCTATAATGGCGACATATTTCCTTCATACTATCATGCCACTTGCGCAGGACACACAGAGGATGCATCCAATCTCTGGAACATAGACCTGCCGCCGCTTAAAGGCGTGGAATGCGATTCTTGTAAATATTCACCGCACTATAAGTGGGTAAAAGGTATCCCGTTATGGGAGATAACGAATAAGTTGAAAGAGAACGGCTATAAGACAGGCAGGATCGCGTCTATAATTATATTATCGAAAAATAGTTCCGGCAGGATAGAGAAGATAGAGATAAAAGATGAAGCGGGCGTGTCGCTTATTTTGACAGCAAAGGATTTCAGGCAGATGATAGGGCCCAATGCGGTAAGAAGCACAAAGTTCGATATATCTATAAAAGGAAGTCAGGCGTATCTTCAGGGCTACGGTTGGGGTCATGGCGCCGGCATGTGCCAATGGGGAGCGTTTGGCATGGCCCGAAAAGGCAAAAAGGCAGAAGAGATCCTCAAAATTTACTATCCCGGCGCTGAGATTATGACAATTGATAAGCTCAAGGGCAAGACATGAGGCTCTTGGAATTTGATTACGATTTACCAAAGGAGCTGATTGCGCAGTATCCGGTTAAAGAGCGCGAAAAATGCCGCCTCATGATTTTAGACCGGAAGGCTCATACGATCGAGCATAAGATATTTAAAGATGTCGCCGAATATTTCAATGAAGGCGATTGTCTGGTTTTGAATAATACAAAGGTCATTCCGGCAAGGCTCTTCGGTAAGAGAGTAACAGGCGGCAGGGTTGAGATATTTTTGTTGGAGAGGGCCAATCCGACATGCGAAGCGCTGGTCAAGCCAGCTGTGAGGTTGAAAGAAGGCGAAAAGATAGCCCTGGATTCCGGAGATGAAGCTGAGATTTTAAATAGAGGGGATATGGGTAGGTTCGTTAAGTTCAACAATTCGATTGAAACGATCTTAGCAAAGTCCGGCCATATGCCGCTGCCGCCATATATCGACAGGCCTGACGAAGAGTCGGATAGAGACGATTATCAGACTATATATGCAAGAAATGAGGGTGCGACAGCGAGTCCGACAGCCGGCCTCCATTTCACGGAGGGCCTCATAGAAAGGGTCGAGAGCCGAGGGGCAAGCGCCGCATATGTGACGCTGCATACGAGCTATGGGACATTCGCGCCGATAAAGGTAGAGGACGTTGAAAAACACAAGATGCACAAGGAGCGTTTTGAGTTTCCGGAAGAGACTGCTAGAATCGTCAGCGAGACGAAGAAGAATGGAGGCAAGGTTTTTGCTGTAGGAACTACCACTACCCGCGTTTTAGAGCACTGTTCAGACAGAATTACGGACGAGGGACAACGGACAATGGACGACAAAGGATATACCGATCTTTTTATTTACCCAGATTATGAATTTAAAATTGTCGACCATCTGATAACAAATTTCCATCTCCCGAAGTCAACGCTTCTATTATTGGTCAGCGCATTTGCGGGGAGGCGACTTATATTTGAGGCGTATCGTCAGGCGATTGAGGAGCGATATCGTTTCTTCAGTTACGGCGACGCAATGCTGATATTGTAAATGTTTAAGCTCATACATAAGGACAAATCTACGAAGGCGAGGCTCGGGAAGCTTAAGACAGCCCATGGCGAGGTAAATACTCCTGTATTCATGCCCGTCGGCACACAAGGCACGGTGAAGACCATCTCCAACGAAGAATTGAAAGATTGCGATGTCGAGATCATACTGGGCAATGCCTATCATTTATATTTAAGACCCGGCCTGGAGATTATAAAGAAGGCAGGGGGCCTGCATAAATTTATGGGTTGGGCCGGTCCGATCCTGACAGATAGCGGTGGATATCAGGTGTTCAGCCTTGCGGTCTTACGCAAAATAAGCGAAGATGGGGTTGAGTTTTCTTCCCACATCGACGGCTCAAAGCATTCCCTTACTCCTGAAAAAGCTGTCGAGATACAATTGGCTTTAGGTAGCGACATAATGATGACTCTGGACGAATGCGTCCATTATCCTGCGGCGAGAGACTATGTAGAACAATCGCTCGGTCTTACTACGAGATGGGCTAAACGCTCAAAGGAATTTTTCGAAAACGCAAAAGTAGAAAACAAAAAACTATTATTCGGCATAGTTCAGGGGAGCACATATTCGGACTTGCGCAAGAAGGCAGTTCAAGATTTGCTTGAGATCGGTTTCGACGGGTATGCGATAGGCGGCGTGAGCGTCGGCGAACCGCAGAACCTTATATACGAAGTGGCAGGATATACCGCGTCGCTTCTCCCGGAAGATAAGGCGCGATATCTGATGGGCCTTGGGACGCCGCCGGATATGCTAGAACCACACAAGGGCCTACATAAGGCACCTTTTCAATACTCAAGAACTATTGGGATTACGGCTAGTCTCATTGCATAATATACATTTTTATGTTAAACTTATCAAGAGAGCGCGCGAGGCGATAAAGAAGGACAGTTTCGGCAGATTCAAAGAAGATTTTTTGAAAGATTATAAGAAAGGAGATGCAAAATGAATCCTGCACCTAACCCATTATTGAATTTAATGCCAATCATATTGATATTCGTGATATTTTATTTCTTATTGATCCGGCCGCAGAAGAAGACACAGGATGAACACAAGAAGATGATCCAAGGGCTGAAGAAGAACGATGAAGTCATAACATCCGGCGGGGTCCATGGAACGATAGCGAATGTGAAGGAGGCCACGGTCACGCTCAAGGTGGATGATAACGTGAAGATCGAGGTTCAAAAAAATTCCATCTCTACAATAAAACGAAAGGCGTCGGAATAAGATGAACAAGACGTTACAATGGAAGGTATTGGGCATTATAGCCGTTGCCGCGATATCCGTCTGGTTGACCTGGCCGCCTTTCACGATCAAAGATAAAGAAGGTCATGTTGTTCAAAAAGGCAGGATAAACCTCGGGCTAGATCTTCAGGGAGGCATGCACGTCGTCTTAAAGGTTGATACTGCCAAGCTTCCTCTGGATGCGAGGAAGGACGCCATAGACAGGGCGATCGAGATCATAAGGAATAGGATCGACCAGTTCGGCGTAGGCGAGATGGCGATTCAACGACAGGGCAGGGAAAATATAATAGTTCAGCTTCCCGGCGTAACCGACAGAGAAAGGGCCCTTGAGATAATCGGCAAGACCGCCCATCTGGAGTTCAAGCTCGTCTCGGATAATGTTGAGGATTTGAAGAAAACCCTCAATAATGAAGCAGTCGAAGGATATGAATTAAAACACATGGAGACAGAAAGAGGCGGCAAGGAGCCGCTCTTGATAGCTAAGGAAGCAAGTCTGACAGGCGAGACGATAGTCAATGCGAAGACAGAGTTCAGCGCGAGAGGCTTTGGCGAACCGTATGTATCACTCACGCTCAATTCCAAGGGTGCCGAAATCTTCGCCGCAGTGACAGCAGCAAATGTCGGAAAACGCCTTGCGATAGTCCTGGATGGCAAGGTGCAGTCAGCGCCTGTCATACGCGAGGCCATCCCTTCCGGCCAGGCGCAGATTTCAGGGACGTTCTCAGTCGATGAAGCTAATGACCTCGCAATCGTATTAAGGGCCGGCGCCCTTCCCGCGCCGGCTTTGGTTGAAGAGGAGAGGACTGTCGGGCCTCTCCTTGGGGCGGATTCCATAAGAAGCTGCATCCGCGCGACGCTGATAGGCGGCGCCCTGGTATTCCTTTTCATGCTTTTCTACTATCGCCTTGCGGGCCTGATCGCAAATATGGCATTGATCCTGAACCTTCTTTTAATACTCGCGTGCCTTGCGATCTTCAAAGGAACGCTTACCCTGCCAGGCATTGCCGGTCTGATATTGACTATCGGCATGTCGGTCGATGCCAACGTCTTGATCTATGAAAGGATAAGGGAAGAGGTGAGGGTGGGTAAAAGTTTAAGGGCGGCGATAGCTGCCGGCTATCACAGGGCATTCTCCGCAATAATAGATTCCAACCTGACAACTATAGTGGCAGCAGCTCTTATATTTAAATTTGGAACAGGGCCGATAAGGGGCTTTGCGATAACATTGACGATAGGCCTTTTGGCAAACCTCTTCACCGCGGTGGCATGCACACGGACGATATTTGAGCTATTATGCGAGCAGTTCAATCTCTCAAAGTTAAGAATGATGCAGTTTTTTCGAGAAACTCATATAGATTTTATCGGAAAGAGGAAGATATTTTATATCGTCTCCACAATAGTCATAATAGCGGGCCTGGCTATATTCTTTATGCGGGGAGAAAAGAATTACGGGGTCGATTTTTCCGGAGGGGCGCTCCAGCAATTCGTCTTCGAAAGGCCTGTTAAGGTGGACGATATAAGGGCTTCACTGAAAGAGATCGGATTCGGCAACGCCTCGATCCAGCAATATGGAAATCCGAAAGAGGTCATCATAAGGACGCAGGCTGACATTTCGAAAAAACTGAAAGACCTGTTCAGGGAGAAATTTAAGGGCAACCCATTCGAGACTTTGAGAGTGGAGACCGTCGGGCCGGCAGTCGGAAAGAACCTGCGCCAGAACGCAATGGTCAGCTTACTCCTTGGCCTATTGGGAATTC
>JACROW010000032.1 GCA_016214245.1 Candidatus Omnitrophota bacterium
AAAAGGCCAGACCCGAAATATAGACGAAGATTTCATCAGGGCACTGGAATACGGCATGCCGCCAGCCGGAGGGTTGGGCATAGGTATCGACAGGCTCGTGATGATACTCACGGATTCACCTTCCATTCGCGATGTAATACTATTTCCGCAATTGAAACCTGAAAAGTAGAATGAGCTGGCAACTCTTCGTCGCCTTCAGATATCTCACCGCAAAGCGCAGAGAAAAGTTCATCTCAATAATCAGCCTGATCTCTATAGCGGGCGTGGCTGTTGGTGTCGCGAGCCTAATAATAGTGATAGCCGTCATGAGCGGGTTCGATAACGACCTGAAGGAGAAGATCATCGGGACCAACTCCCACATCGTGATAGAATCGGATTACGGCGTAAAACCCTCGCAGGAGATAATCGAAAAAGTCCTGAATACTAAACATGTGATATCAGCCTCTTACTTTCTTAATGGGCAGGTGCTCGTTCGCAGCCACGAGAACGTAACGGGCGTCATCATGAAAGGGATTGAACCCGAGGATGAGGTGCGTGTAAATAAGCTCGGCCAGTATATTGTGGAGGGTGAGTTAAAATTCGGAGCTAACGGCATCATTATCGGGAGCGAGCTTGCGAACAGACTAAAGCTAAAGCTCGGCGATTCCTTGACGGTGATCTCGCCCGCTTTTACGGAAGGAAAAGCCTTCAAGGTGTCGGGTATCTTTACCTCAGGGATGTATGAATATGACATGAATCTGGTATATGTAGATATGCGAAAGGCCCAGGAGCTATTGGCGACCAAAGGCATGGTCAGCGGCCTCGCCATTAAAGTGGATGACGCCTTCAATGTGATAGTTACGAAGAGGGTCTTACACAAAGAATTCACTTTTCCCTACGTCATCAGGACATGGATGGATCTGAATAGGAATCTCCTGGCCGCATTAAAGTTGGAGAAGACAGTCATGTTCATAATATTGACCTTGATCGTCATGGTCGCGTGTTTCAACATCGCAAGCGCCCTCATAATGACGGTTCTGGAAAAGACGAAGGACATCGGGATCTTAAAGGCGATAGGCTCCGCAAATTTCAATATAATGGCAATATTCGCCCTGCAGGGAGGGATGATAGGATTCCTGGGAACGCTATTCGGCACAGCTTTAGGCTTGGGCTTATGCTGGTGCCTGAAGACATATAGATTCATCACCCTGCCGAAGGATATCTATTATATCGACAGGCTGCCTGTGAACGTTGAGATCCGGGATATAACGGTGATCGTTTTATCAAGTTTGGTTTTAAGTTTATTGGCAACGCTCTATCCGTCATATAAAGCGTCGCGCCTCGACCCGGTGGAGGCATTGAGATATGAATGATATGGGCCTGAGAGCAAAAGATATTCATAAGATATATAAAAACGGCCTGAAAGAAGTCAGAGCCGTGAATGGGGTAAGCCTTGAAATTAAAAAGGGCTCATCGCTCGCGATAGTAGGGCCGTCCGGGGCGGGAAAATCGACGCTTCTACACCTTTTGGGCGGCCTCGACAGGCCCACGAGTGGAAATATTACATTGGATGGTGTTGATATCTACAGGCTGTCGGATAAAGAACGGGCTCGGATAAGGAACCAAAGAATAGGTTTTGTATTTCAGTTCTATCATCTTCTTCCTGAATTTAGTGCGCTGGAGAATGTTATGTTGCCAGGATTGATAAATGGCCAAGGGCCAAGGTCCAGGGGTCAGGGGGCAAAGAAAAGAGCCAGGCATATTTTAAAAGCCGTAGGTTTAGAGGATAGAACGAACCACAGGCCGGGCGAGCTGTCGGGAGGCGAGTCGCAGCGTGTTGCGATAGCAAGGGCGCTTGTGAATGAGCCGGAGATTCTATTATGTGATGAGCCAACAGGGAATTTAGACTCAAAGACGAGCGAATCTATATATGGCCTACTTTTAGATTTGAAATCAAAGACCGGGATGGTCCTTGTCGTAGTTACACACGATGAGCGCATCTCATCCAGAATCGGACATATTATCCGCATAAAACATGGCATGATCACTGACCGCTAAAGACACGCCTCTTTATTCGCATCCCTAAGATTTATTTGACATAATATCCTTTATTATATATAATTAATTGGCTAAAAAGGTAAAAGGTGAAACCTCGCATAAACCCATATGAAAATTTATCTGAATGGAAAGTTAGTAGACAAGGATAAGGCTATCATATCGGTATTCGACCATGGCCTATTGTATGGGGATGGTGTCTTTGAGGGGATACGGACATACGATTGTCTAATATTCCGGCTCAAAGAGCATATAGACAGGCTCTTTAAATCAGCAGATGCGATTGAATTGAAGATGCCAATGACAAAGATCGAACTTATCGAGGCCATAATAAAGACTCTGAAGGCAAATAGACTCAAAGACGCCTATATACGGCTCGTCATCACAAGGGGGGTCGGTGACTTAGGGCTCGACCCCAGGAAGTGTAGGCACCCGACAGTCTTTATAATAACGGATTATATCGTATTATATCCGAAGAAGTTTTATCAAAAGGGCCTTGAGATAGTGACAGCCACAACGAAGAGAAACCTTCCCCAGGCCCTGAATCCAAAGATAAAATCTTTGAACTATCTGAATAATATACTCGCAAAGATAGACGCGATAAAATCTGGGACAGAAGAGGCGATAATGCTTACCTATAATGATTACGTTGCCGAATGTACAGGCGACAATATCTTCATCGTGAACGGCGGTGAACTTCTGACACCGCCTGTTGATATCGGCGCGCTTGAAGGAATAACGAGGGATGCGGTGATAGGCTTGGCGAAGAAATCAGGGATACCGTTTTACGAAAAATTATTGAAGATGGAAGATGTCTACTCTGCAAACGAGGTATTTTTAACCGGAACCGCCGCGGAGATAATTCCCGTTGTCAGGATCGATGAGAGGCGGATCGGTAACGGAAAACCAGGAGGCCTTACACTTAGATTAAGGGAACAGTTCAAGGCACTGACAAAGATTGACGGAGTGAGATATGCTTTGTGACATTTGCGGCGCCAAGGAAGCAACCGTACATTTGACGGAGATAATAAATGATCAGGTGACCAAACTCAATCTTTGTGAGGAATGCGCTAAGGAGAAGGGCACCGAGATGGAAGAGCATTTTGGCCTGAGCGACCTTTTGGCCGGCCTTTCGGATATGGGCGCGACTATCGAGCCGGAGGCTGTAGCGGCTGTGAAATGCCCCAATTGCGGCTTCAGTTATCAGGATTTCAGAAAGACAGGAAGGCTCGGCTGCAGCGAGTGCTACGAGGTATTTAAAAAACAGCTCACACCGCTTCTAAAACGGATACACGGTTCAGACAGGCATATAGGTAAAATTCCTTTGAAGATAGGAAAGACCCCCAAGGACTTGATAACCCTGCAGGAGCTGAGGATGGGCATGGAGAAGGCGATACAGATGGAGGAGTTCGAAGAGGCTGCGCGGCTCAGGGATAAAATCAGAGAGTTGGAGAAAAAGGGTAAGGGTGATGCATGAAGCTGGACGATCTTTTGCAGCAGGACAGCGAGTGGGTAAAAGGGACAGGCCCAAACTCCAACATAGTGATGTCTTCGCGAACCAGGCTCGCGAGGAATCTTGATAAATTCCCATTTTCGAATTGGGCAAATAAAAAACAATTGGCTGAGATCCTCGCTATTGTTGAGGGAGCGGTGCGATCGACCAATTTCTTAAAAAATTCCTTATTGCTAAAGATAAAGGACTTGAGCGAAGTCGACAGGCTTTTCCTGGTAGAGCGGCACCTCATGAGCCTTGACCATACGAAAAATCCCGAATACAAGGCCTTAGTCATAGACCCGAAAGAGGTTGTCAGCGTAATGATAAACGAAGAAGACCACTTAAGGATACAGGTACTCCAGTCAGGTTTCAACCTCATGGAGGCGTGGAGGATAATCGACGAAATAGATACAGAGCTCAGTAAGCACCTCACCTATGGATATTCTGCGAGATGGGGGTATCTCACAGCTTGCCCGACCAATACGGGAACAGCTCTTAGGGGCTCGGTAATGCTCCATCTTCCGGCGCTCGTCTTCACAGGCCAGACCGGAAAGGTTTTGCAGGCGACGGCAAAATTGGGATTGAATGTCCGGGGGCTTTACGGTGAAGGCACTGAAGCGAGCGGAAATTTCTTTCAGGTTTCGAATCAGGCCTCCATGGGAAGGCCTGAAGTGGATATAATCGACAATATAGAGAGGATAATAAACCAGATAATCTCCCGAGAAGAGACGACTCAGAAGGCGCTACTGGGGAAGAATAAAGAAGCGGTTGTTGACAGGGTTTGGCGGGCATATGGAACGTTGAAGAGCGCCCATATAATCACGAGCAATGAGACGATAGCGCTCTTGTCCACTATAAGGCTCGGGGTTGATTTAGGCATAGTGAAAAATCTGGATAAGATGCTGGTGAATGAGCTCTTGATATTGACCCAGCCGGCGCATCTGCAGAAGCTGGAAGGAAAACTCTTGAGTGCTAATGAGCGCGACGTGAAACGTGCTGATTTGATTAGGGAAAAACTGAAATAAGGAGGGTAAGTAAACAATGCCGATGTTTAATAGATTCACGGAGAGGGCAAGAAAAGTTATACTCCTCGCGAAAGAGGAGGCTAAGAGGTTCAATCACGACTATATAGGGACCGAGCATATCCTTTTAGGGCTCGTGAGGGAGGGCGAAGGGGTTGCCGCAGCAGTGTTGGCGAGTTTCGGATTGAGCCCTGACAAGATAAGGTTAGAGGTGGAAAAATTGGTCCACCCTGGCCCCAGCACAGTCATATCAGGCGATATACCTTTTACGCCGAAGGCGAAGAAGGTCATGGAACTCGCAACAGAAGAGGCGCGCGCCCTGGGCCACAATTACATCGGCACCGAGCATCTTCTATTGGGCCTGATAAGAGAAGGCGAAGGCGTTGCATCGCAGGTATTGATGAATCTGGGACTGGAACTCGATAGGGTGAGGGAAGAGGTGATGAACCTTTTAGGCTCAGCCATCCCGGGTTATGAGATGGGGCAGAAGGTTGCGCACGCCAAGACGCCTGCCCTGGACGCATTCGGCAGGGACCTGACGAAATTGGCCAAAGACAATAAGCTCGACCCGGTAATAGGGAGAAAGAATGAGATAGAGCGCGTCATACAGATATTGTCCAGACGCACCAAGAATAATCCGGTGCTTCTGGGCGAGGCCGGCGTCGGCAAGACCGCCATTGTTGAAGGCCTGGCGCAGATGATAGTCGCTGGAGATGTGCCGGAGCTTTTGAAAGATAAGAGGTTAATCATTTTAGATTTGGCGCTCATGGTCGCTGGCACGAAATATAGAGGCCAGTTCGAGGAGCGGATCAAGACGGTCATGGATGAGATAAAACGCTCCGAAGACGTTATAGTTTTCATAGATGAACTGCATACATTAGTTGGCGCAGGCGGCGCAGAAGGTGCGATAGACGCCTCTAACATATTGAAACCAGCTCTATCCAGAGGGGAGATACAATGCATAGGGGCGACGACGCTGGATGAATATAGAAAACATATTGAAAAGGACGCCGCATTAGAGAGGCGTTTCCAGACGATAATGGTTGAGGCGCCCACCGTACAGGAGACGATAGAGATACTGAAGGGCCTGCGGGACAAGTATGAGGCGCATCACAAAGTGAAATTTACTGATGAGGCCTTGGAGGCAGCAGCGGTACTTTCCGATAGATATATAAGCGGCAGGTATCTGCCTGACAAGGCGATAGATTTAATAGACGAGGCAGGTTCGCGCGCAAGGCTTTCGGTGATGACAGCGCCTCCTGATGTAAAACATATTGAAGAGAGGATGAATGTAATAACGCAGGAGAAAGAGGCCGCTGTGAAGAATCAGGACTTTGAGAAGGCGGCAAAGTTCAGAGATGAGGAGAGAAAGCTAAAAGACGAACTGAATAGGATTAAGAAGGGTTGGAAAGAAGAGAGAGGGAAGGTTGAACCGAAGGTCACAGACGATGACATTGCTGTCATAGTCTCAAAATGGACAGGGATACCCATCGTCAAGCTCGAAGAGAAGGAATCAGAGAAATTTTTAAAGATGGAAGATGCCATGCACAAGCGCGTCATAGGCCAGGATGAGGCCATAAGCGCCATCACCCATGCGGTCAGGCGCTCGCGTGCCGGTATAAAGGATCCGCGCAGACCCATAGGGTCGTTCATATTCTTAGGGCCTACCGGCGTAGGGAAGACATTGGTTGGCCGCGCATTGGCCGAGTTCATGTTCGGAGATGAAGATGCGGTTCTCCAGATCGATATGTCTGAATATATGGAGAAGTTCAATGTCTCAAGGCTTGTAGGTGCGCCCCCCGGATATGTGGGATATGAAGAAGGGGGACAGCTCACAGAGAAGGTGAGAAGGCGTCCTTACTCGGTTGTATTATTGGATGAGATAGAGAAGGCTCATCCCGATGTTTTCAACATACTGTTACAGGTTTTGGAAGATGGCCGGCTGACAGATTCCTTCGGAAGAAAGGTCGACTTCAAGAATACTATAATAATCATGACCTCGAATATCGGTGCTGAGATGCTTAAAAAACAGGGTTCCATCGGATTCAAGTCCCAGGCAGAAGAGACAACATACCAGTCGATGAAGGAGAGGCTTTTGGACGAGGTGAAGCGGACCTTCAAACCGGAGTTTTTGAATAGAGTCGATGATATCATCGTATTCAGGTCGCTCACGAAAGAAGATTTAGAGAAGATAGTTGTGTTGGAGATAAAAGAGGTCGAGTCGAGGCTTAAGGAGCGGGATATCACGATAGAGCTCACGAAAGACGCGAAGGACTTCCTGATCGAAAAAGGCTTCGACAAGATATTTGGCGCAAGGCCGCTTAAAAGGATTATCCAGAGATTTCTAGAGGACACATTGGCTGAAGAGATAATCAAGGGCGGCTTCAAGAAGGGGACAAAGGTGATGGTGGCGGCAAAGGTCGACCACCTCGAATTCAAGATGATGCAGAATGAGGCACACAAGGGCCAGAAGGCGG
>JACROW010000004.1 GCA_016214245.1 Candidatus Omnitrophota bacterium
ATGCTCTTTCAGGGCGCGGCACTCTTCGATTCGTTGAGCGTTATAGAGAATGTGGCTTTCGGCATGCTCGAGCACGCGAACGCGGGCAAGGAAGAGATATTAAAACGGACCACAGAGTGCCTGGCATTGGTCGGCTTAAAAGAGATAGAGTATAAAAAACCCGCGGAGCTGTCCGGAGGGATGAGGAAACGTGTGGGATTGGCGAGGGCGATATGCATGAGGCCGGAGATCATCTTATACGATGAGCCGACAACAGGGGTTGACCCGATAATGGGTGACGCCATAAATGACCTCATCATAGAGCTGCATAATAAATTGAAGGTTACCTCCATAGCAGTCACGCATGATATGACAAGTGCGTATAAGATAGCGAATAGAATCGCGATGTTATACAACGGCAAGATCATAGCGGTAAGCACGCCGCAGGATATAAAGAATACGAATGACCCCGTAGTGCGCCAATTCATCACCGGCGCCGGGAAGGGGCCGATCACTGAAGGGATAGATTTCGAACACCTGATTTAAGGAGGGGGACTCGATGAACGGCATAAAGACGTTTGAATTGAAAGTCGGGATATTCGTCCTGATAGGCGCAGTTATCTTATTTTTAATAGTCTTTTCTATCGGAGACATAAATCTGATAAAATCCGGATATCACATCAACGTTGTCTTTAACTTTGCAGCCGGGATAGGGCCGAGCGCACCTGTCAGACTCGCAGGCGTTGGCATCGGTGAGGTAGAGGGCATCCGCCTATTCTATGACGAGAAGGACAAGAGAACCAAGGCGATCTTGAGCGCCTGGATACAGCAGGATGCTCGAATAGAGGAGGACGCCAGGGCCACTGTGAACACGCTCGGGCTTCTTGGCGAAAAATATTTGGAGATAATCCCCGGGACATCTGGCAAGAGGATTTTAAAGGATAAGGATACGGTAGTGGGAAAAGATCCTGTAGCCATGGAGAAGATTACCGAAAATCTGGCGGAGCTTTCCGATTCTGTTAAGGTCGTAGTCGATAGACTGGAGAAGGGCGAGGGCACAATAGGAAAACTTCTGGTTGAAGACAAGATCTATAGAGATCTCGAGGCGTTCGTTGAGGATATAAAGAAACATCCCTGGAAATTATTGAGTAAGCCAAGAGGAGAATGATTCTATGACGATAATATTTTTAAGGGCATTTTTTATAATCTTAAGCACCATCGTCGGTTATTACATTGGGGCGCTTCTCGGCGATTTTAATATTCAGTGGGCGCTCAGCGGAGCTATATTCGGCTTCATTGGATCTGTCGTGATAGTCATATTAGAAGTCGGCATGAGGAGGTTATCTATAAGGAACCTCTCAGCTGCGGTATTCGGCCTCATATTCGGGTTTTTTATGGCGTGGATTCTGACAAGCGTGTTGAAGCTTATCCCGATGGATATAAAATTATTTTCATCAATCCAGATAACCCTGATACTCGTATTCTGCTATCTCGGGATGATAATCGCCATGAGGGGGAAGGATGAGTTCAATCTCATCATACCTTACGTGAAGTTCGCAAGGCAGGACAAGAAGGAAGATATAATACTGTTGGATACAAGTGTCATAATCGACGGCAGGATCGCGGATATATGCCAGACCCGGTTTATAGAAGGCAGGCTCGTCATACCCCGGTTCGTCCTGAAGGAATTGCAGCAGATAGCGGATTCTGACGACTCGTTGAAGAGGAACCGCGGCAGGCGGGGATTGGACATATTGAATAAGATACAGAAGAACTCGTCTCTCGACGTGAGGATCCATGAAGAGGATTTCCCCGAAATCAAAGATGTCGATGCCAAGCTCGTCAAGCTGGCCAAGGTCCTCAGCGCCAAGATATTCACAAACGACTTTAATCTGAATAAAATTGCCGAGCTTCAGGGCATATCCGTCCTGAATATAAATGAACTTGCCAACACACTGAGGCCCGTCGTCCTGCCCGGAGAGACGATGGAAGCCAGGATCGTCAAGGAAGGGAAAGAGCATAACCAGGGTGTCGCATATCTGGATGACGGCACCATGGTTGTGATAGATAATTCGAGACATCTCATAGGCAGTGTCGTCAAGATAGTAGTCACCAGCGTCCTCCAGACCTCCGCCGGAAGGATGATCTTCGGAAAATTGGAAGAGCCTTCAAGACCTCAAGGCTGGAAGCGATGAACCTAAAGGTAGTGGCGGTAGTTCCGGCTGCCGGCTCCGGAAAGAGGTTAGGCCTTAAAAAAAGACTTAAAAAACCATTTGTCCTCTTAGGCGGGCGGCCGTTAATAAGTTATGCGCTGGCGGCATTAGAATCTTCTAAAGTTATAGATGGAATCGTAGTCGCGGTTGAGAAATCCAACATAGGCCGCCTGAAGGCATTAATTAAGAGATATGGATTCGCCAAGGTCACCGATATAGTCATCGGAGGTTCAACAAGGTTCGAGTCGGTGCGCAACTGTTTGAAAAGAGTAGGTCCTTCCTTCGATATAGTCCTAATCCATGATGGAGCCAGACCCTTCCTCGATAAGACGCTGATCGAGGAAGCGGTATCATTGGCCAAAAAGCATGGCGCGTGCGTCACGGCAGTTCCGGAGAGCGATACGGTCAAGGTCGTAGAGAGAGATTCTTTCGTGAAGCGCACTATAGACAGAAGATTTATTTGCAGGGCCCAGACACCGCAGGCCTTTAGAAGAGAGCTGATAAATAAGGCTTACGCCGTAAAAGGAGGCTCCGGCATTACCGATGATTCAAGTCTGGTAGAGAAGTTAGGTATGCCGGTAAAGATATCGAAAGGTTCCTATAGAAATATCAAGATAACGACCAAAGTTGATTTGAAATTCGCGGAGGTGCTTTTATGCGGATCGGTATAGGGTATGATATACACAGGCTCGTTGAAGAGAGGAAACTATTTTTGGGGGGCGTGGAGATTCCATATATTAAGGGTTTGATAGGATATTCGGACGGCGATGTCCTCTTACACGCCATCTCCGACGCCATACTCGGTGCCCTTTCACTCGGCGATATCGGCCAGCACTTTCCAAACACGGACCCGCAGTATAAGGACATATCGAGTAGAGACATATTGAAGAAGGTGATGGAATCTGTCCACAAGGAAAATTTTATTATAAACAACGTCGATACCGTTATAATCGCGGAAGAGCCTAAGGTGCATCCTTTCAGGGATGAGATGGCAGAGATCATATCAAAGATATTGGGGATAGATAAGAATAGGTTGAATATAAAAGCGACAACGAATGAAGGCGTCGGCGCTATCGGAAGAGGCGATGCGATAGCGGCGTATGCTGTTGTGACGCTAAAGGAGAGATGATGACTACCTGCCTGAACATATTGTTGATGTTGTTAGCGGTAGCCATAGTATTCTGGCTGGCGGTTGCCGTAGTCTTAAGAAAAGAGATAAGGGCGACTTTTGAGAGGGACCCTGCTGCCACCAACTACCTGGAAGTCCTCTTGACCTACTCAGGTACGCACGCGCTTATTTTTTACAAGATATCGCATGCGCTTTTAAAGATGCATATCCCGTTTCTCCCAAGATGGCTTTCGCAGGTCGCGAGATTCTTCACAGGTATCGAGATCCATCCAGGCGCCCGGATAGGAAAAGGCTTATTCATAGACCACGGCATGGGTGTCGTTATCGGAGAGACGAGCATTATCGGCGACGATGTCACACTTTACCAGGGTGTAACATTGGGCGGCACGGGGAAGGCGAGAGGGAAGCGCCATCCGACATTGGGAAACAATGTCGTGGTCGGCGCCGGCGCCAAGATTTTAGGCGATATCACCATCGGAGACAATTCCTATATCGGGGCAAATGCCGTCGTGATTAAAGACGTACCTCACAACTCAACCGTTGTGGGCGTGCCAGGCAGGCTTACAAGGCAGGATGGCAAGAAGATCGATATAAGTTTAGACCATATTCATATATTGGACCCCCTGCTTCAGGATATAGAGGAATTGAAAGAAAGAATAAAAAGATTAGAAAAATAGTGAAGATATATAATTCGCTCACAAGAAAGAAAGAGGAGTTCCTGCCTCTAAAAGAAGGTGCTGTCAGAATGTATGTCTGCGGACCCACAGTCTACGACGAACCGCACATCGGACATGCCCGGAGCGCGTATATATTTGATGTCATAAGATGTTATTTTGAATATAAGGGATACAAAGTGAAGTTCGTGAGGAATGTCACTGATGTTGATGATAAGATTATTGAGAAGGCAAAAAAAGAGAGATTAACAGTCAAAGAAGTTTCTCCAAAGATGGTCAAATTTATAGAGCTTCTAATAAAAAACGGATGTGCCTACGAGGCTGGCGGAGATGTTTACTTCGATATAAAGAAGGCGAAAAATTATGGAAAGCTATCCAATCAAAGTTTGGAGAAGATGGAAGTTGGTGCAAGGATTGCACCGGGTGAGAAGAAACAAGACCCTTTAGATTTCGCTTTATGGAAAAAAGCAAAAGAAGATGAACCTTCATGGGATAGTCCTTGGGGAAAGGGCAGGCCAGGTTGGCATATAGAGTGTTCGGTAATGAGCTCAAGCCTCTTGGGAGACGAATTCGACATACACGGCGGCGGCATAGACCTTATATTCCCGCATCATGAGAACGAGATAGCGCAATCCGAAGGAGCAGGTTATAAGTTCGCGAGGGTATGGCTCCATAACGGGCTTTTGACTATAAACGGCGAGAAGATGGCAAAGTCGCTAGGGAATTTTATATCGATAAAGGATTTCCTTGCCAGATATAAAGATGCAGATTATTTGA
>JACROW010000008.1 GCA_016214245.1 Candidatus Omnitrophota bacterium
CCCTATTGGGTGGCGTTGTTGGTTTATTTAGCGGTATTTTTTTAGCATTTTTAATGGAATACGCTAGACCAAAGAGATGAAAAGAGAGATTGTAGCATGGTTCAGTATATTTGCTTTATTTACTACGCTTACAGTAAAAGGGATTTTTAAGGGCATAGATAGAATAATAGCCGATGTTATAATCATTTATGCAAATCCCGTCTTGGACAGAATCTTTTCAGTTATTAGGTCATTAGGCCATCCCGGACTCTGCTTCTTAATAGCATCGATAATATCGACGTATGCATTTTTAAAGAGAGCAAAAAAGTTTGCCATTTTTTCTTTTATTATATTTATACTTTTAGTTAATACAGGCTATGGCTTAAAAAATATAATAAAACGAGAACGGCCATCAGATTTTTATTACAGAGAAAATCCATGGTATCTTCGCTTTCCCGAAAATATTATACCGGGACCGCTACATATGAAATTTGCTGAAAAAGAAAAAGTTTATATTAAAAAAAGCTATTCTTACCCCAGCGGCCACTCCTTAAGGACATTTTTTTTATTTTTTGTATTAGCGATGCTGGTTGACAAAACAAAATTATCAAAAAGAGAAAAAGATATTCTTCGCGGAATATTTTATGGCTTGATCATCTCAATAGGGTTTAGCTCAATCTATTTAGGCGCTCACTGGTTAAGTGATATTATCGGTGCTTATATTTTAGCGTATGTCTTTTACCTAATACTATCGTATTCGGCTACATATGAAAAAATTAGTTGACAAAGATTAGGACATGTGCTATTGTGGTAACAGTTAAAATTGGTTAAACCCTTTTAAGTCTGGTCCTGAGAGACCAGGAAAGGAATAAGATGAAAAGCTTTAACCCACTTATCAAGAAGATAGGCGGGTTTTTTTATGTCCAAGGAGTGTCAAAATGATATTGAGAGAGAAGGCAAAGATTCTGGATAAAGATTCGATGAATCGGACGCTTGAGAGAATAGCGCATGAGATATTGGAGCGAAATAAGTCCGTAGACGAGATTGCCATCATAGGCATAAAGAATAGGGGCGCTTATCTGGCGGGACGCCTCGCGGATAAGATCAAAGACATATCCAATATGAAAGTGCCTGTCGGAGCGCTCGACATAACTTTATATAGAGACGATCTCACTCAGGTCTCGGAGCAACCGGTCGTTCACGCGACAGAGATAGATTTCGACATCGAGAGAAAGAAAATAATGCTCGTAGACGATGTCCTATATACGGGAAGGACTATAAGGTGTGCACTGGATGCGTTAATAGATTATGGAAGACCGGCTCAGATACAGCTTGCGGTATTGGTTGATAGGGGCCACAGGGAGCTTCCCATAAGGGCCGATTACGTCGGGAAAAACGTTCCGACTTCGTTCAAGGAAGTTGTTGAGGTTAAATTAGCTGAGGTGGACGGCAAGGATGAGGTGATAATCTGTGAAAAGGTCGAATAGGTGAAAAGATGACGAAAGAGAGAGAACAGAAGGTTATCTGGACGAGGAAAGACCTATTGGGCTTAGAAGAGCTTTCCAAGGAAGAGATAGAACTTATCTTATATACGGCTGAAGGTTTTAAAGAAGTAACGACGCGGCAGATCAAGAAGGTGCCGGCCTTGCGAGGAAAGACCGTTGTAAATCTCTTCTACGAACCATCAACGAGAACGCGCACATCATTTGAGCTCGCGGCGAAGAGGCTTTCCGCGGACGTCATCAATATAGTGCCAGAATCTTCGAGCGTCACAAAGGGCGAGACCCTGATAGATACGGGAAGAAACATAGAGGCCTTAAGGATCGATATAATAGTAGTCCGGCATAACTGTTCCGGGGCCCCGCATATCTTGGCACGCTCAGTGAAGTCAAGCGTCGTCAATGCCGGCGACGGCTGGCATGAACACCCGACACAGGCGCTTCTCGATATGTTCACCCTGAAATCAAAACTCACGAGGATCGAAGGGCTGAACGTCAGCATTATAGGTGATATTGCGCATTCCCGTGTTGCACGGTCGAATATATGGGGATTGACGAAGCTCGGCGCCAAAGTCACAGTCTGCGCCCCCAGGATACTCATCCCGGAAGGCATCGAGCGGATGGGCGTTAAGGTTACAGACAATTTGGATGAGGCGCTGAAAGACGCCGATGCGATAAATATCTTAAGGATGCAGTTCGAGCGAGATGAAGTTTTAGCCTTTCCGTCGAAGATAGAATATTTCAAGCAATACGGTATAACGAAAGAGAGGCTCACGAAATGTAAGAAAGATATAATCGTGATGCACCCAGGACCTATAAATAGAGGCATAGAGATGTCGAGCGAGATCGCGGATGGCGCGAACTCTGTGATACTGGAACAGGTCACAAATGGGATCGCTGTCAGGATGGCAGTCCTTTATTTAGTAAGCCATGCCAAGAGGATCTAAAGATGAAGAGATACCTGATAAAGGATGGGCACGTTATAGATCCGTCGAATGATGTCGACGGCATCATAGATATTGTCGTGGCGAATGGAAAGATCGAGAAGATCCAAAAAGGCTTAAACGATAAAGTGGATGAAATTATAGATGCCAAGAATAAGATCGTCGCGCCGGGATTGATAGATATGCACGTACATTTAAGAGAGCCCGGGAGAGAGGATGAGGAGACAGTTTTGACAGGGACGCGCTCAGCGATACGAGGAGGTTTTACAAGTGTCCTCTGTATGCCTAACACAGAGCCTGCGCTCGATAATCCAAAGACGATAAAAGCGTTAAACGGCGTAATAAATAGGAATGGCGTATCCAATGTATTAATTGCGGGTGCCATTACGAAAGGACGCGCTGGGAAAAAGCTAACAGCTCTAAAAGAGATGAAGAGAGAAGGCATCGTTGCGATATCCGATGACGGCTCTTCCATAGACGAGAAAGATGTCATGTTTGAGGCCCTGAAGGCGGCCAAGAAGGAATCCCTTCTTTTAGTTGCACACTGTGAAGACGCTAAGATCTCTCGGGATGGCGTTATAAATTATGGCTTCATTTCAACGAAGATGGGATTGCGCGGCATGCCAAGAGAGGCAGAGTATACGAGGGCGAAGAGAGATTTGGAGCTCACGAAGAAGGCCTCTTCCAAAATTCACATAGCACACGTTAGCTGTAAAGAGTCTGTAGATTTAATACGAAAGGCAAAAAAGGAGGGCATAGCTGTTACTTGCGAAACAGCGCCGCACTATTTTGCGTTGACTGAAGACTGCTGTGCGACCTATGATACTAATACCAAGATGAACCCTCCCTTGAGGGCGAAGGAAGATGTGGAGGCCATAAAGAGAGCTCTTTCAGACGGCACTATAGATGCTATTGCGACCGATCATGCCCCCCACACCGATTCAGAGAAGGACGTCGAATTCGATTTCGCGCCATTCGGCATAATAGGATTAGAGACAGCCTTAAGTCTTGCGGTGATGGAGCTTGTCGAGACAAAGATACTTTCATGGCCTGAGTTAATTCTAAAGATGTCGGCGAATCCATCCCGCCTCTTGAAGCTGGGAAGGGGCAGCCTGAAGAAAGGAAGCGTCGCCGATATAGTTATCATCGATCCTGACAAGGAATATATTTA
>JACROW010000027.1 GCA_016214245.1 Candidatus Omnitrophota bacterium
AATGCCTCTAAGATCCTCTTGTCGGAGATGCCCCGCGGTATGAGCTGTTCTTCAATCATCCTTCGCCGCATCTCATCGAAATTCAGATTCTTCATCTTCTTAATAATATCTTTAGGAGAAGCGCCACGAACCTGATGGTATCGACAATAGGGTTGATCCTGCTCTTCTCATCCTGATATACGGTCTTCGTTGGAACCGATTCTATCTTAAAGCCTTCCCTGGCAGCTTTGACTATCATTTCGGATTCGATCTCATAATTTGATGATTCTAATCTGATCTTTTGTAAAACCGACCTCTTTATCAGCCTGAAGCCGCATTGGCTGTCAGGTATATATTGAGCCGCTATCCGCGAAATCACCTGCGACATGAAGCGGTTGACGAGGAGCCTTGTGTGCGGCATTGAAGAGGTATCGAGCATCCTGTTCCCGATAACCATGTCCGCATTCGTCTCTTCCATCTTTTTTAAAAAGGAATCGATGTCGCTTAAGGCGTGCTGATTGTCGCCGTCCATGACCAGCACGCAATCGTAATCACTTTCCAGGATGCTAAGAAAACCCTCCCGCAAGGATGCGCCTTTACCTTTATTCTTTTCATGCGTTACTACGACCGCCCCTTCAGCCTTTGCTATTGAAGCTGTGTCATCTATTGACCCGTCATCTACTACGTATATAGTGAGGCCTCGCCTTTTAAGCTCCTTTATGATGCCGCCTATAGTTTTAGCTTCATTATATGATGGTATCAGGACGCAAAAATTTTTTATCATTATTGTTCCAGACCTCTCTAAACATGTACCATTGTGTTGGATACTTTCTGACATACGCCTCGATAACCGACAGATATTTTTTCGTAAGGGTTTCTATTGCCTTATCCTCCTCTCCGCTGGCATCCGGAAAGATGGGCTTGTCCATAATCAATCGAAAGCTGTCGTCCTTCTCTCTTATCATAAAGGTGGGCACTATGGCTGAACCTATCCTGCGGCTGAAAACGGACGGACCTTTGGGAAGCAGGGTCTTCCTGCCAAAAAAATCTACATGTATTCCGTTCTTTGAAAAATCTCTGTCGCCGAGAACCGCCAAAAGATTATTGCCCTTAAGGGCGGCGTAGCAGGAGCGTAAAGCGATCCCTATCTCGATGGGCTTGAGATTGCTTAAGAGTCTCTGATGTGTGAAAAAATCGTTTATCTTTTTATTCTGATGGGTCAGGACGACAGCGCTTATAGGGTATCCTATCATTGCCAAAACAAACCCTCCCAATTCCCAATTCCCTATATGCGCAGATAATAGTATGGCCCCCTTGCCTCTTGAACGGGCCTCATCGATATTATTTAGGCCCTCTATCTTAACGAATCTCCGTATATAATCATGGTCCACCTTAGAGAATCTGAAGAAATCGACCAGGTATTTGGCGAAATTCCTGAATACTTCCTTCGCCATTTGCGTCAATTCTTCATCGCTGTGAGATTCGTTACCCAACACGGTCTTGAGATTATTCAGGACTGCATCCCTATCTTTTTCGGATACGTATTGATACACATCTGCGATCATACATGCGATACGATAAGAAACGGTTACCGGAAGGCGAAGCGCTAAAAAAGAGCCGATCCTGTATAATAGATAAAAGATCATACGCTCACACGAGCTCCAGTACAAGCCTTGCTGTATTTATAGCGCTGTCCGGATGCGCGATGCGCCGGGCGTTATCACTCATCTGTTGAAGCTTGCTTCTGTTATAGAGCAATTCTTCCAGCAGCGTCACAGCATCATACGGGTTCTCGGCCTTCAGGGCAACTCCTTCCTTAAGCAGATGCTTCGTATTCATAGCCTCTTGGCCCGGAAGCGGGTTTATGATCAGCATCGGTACGCCTTTGGATAGCGCCTCCGCTGTTGTTATGCCGCCGGGTTTTGTAACTATCACAGATGAAACTCCCATAAGCTCATCAACATTAGGGGCGTAAGGCAATACTATCGTCTTTTTCCTGAAGTATGCCGCCTTTTTGGTCAGCCACTTGTATAATCTTTTATTGGTGCCGGATGCGATTATCATCTGTAAATCTAGCGGCGATCTATCCAGTAAAGACGCGAATTCTTTTATGGGGCCCAACCCTTGCGTCCCCCCCATGATCAGGATGTTGGCCGCGTTTTTATCGAGATCTAACCTTTCAAGGATCGCCTCCTTATCAAGCACATTTAGAAATTTAGGCTCTATGGGAATGCCGTATTGCGCGACCCTTGCGGGATCGATTCCATTGTCTATTAATTTCCTGGCCGTCTCTTCTGACGGCACGATATACCTATCGACATTATCGTATATCCAATAAGAATGCGGTGCGTAGTCGGTCAGTACCCCGATGAGCGAGATATTCAGCTTGAAGCTCCTCTTGTAATCGGCTATCATCCCGCACGGGAAGGCCTGGGTGCATATGACGGCATTGGGTTCGAATTCGTCGAGAAGGACCTTCAGCTTGCCGGTATTGAATCTGTGTATCATCTCCCTCAATGCTTGAGTATTCTTCAGAACCTTCGGATTATCGTATAGATAATCCCAGATCTCCGGCGTCCGTTTAATGACGCCCATATAGGTTCTATTTATCACCTTTTCCAAAATAGGGTTTGTATAATTGAAGGAGTTTATATTGAGCGTTTCGGCCTGCGGATCCAATTTATGGAGTGCCTTCTCGATGGCGATGCTCGCGCAATGATGTCCTGAATCTTCAGATATATATAGAAGGAGTATCTTCTTGGATGGCATATCTACTCAATTCTAGCCAGAACCTGACCAACCTTAACTTCATTGCCTTCTGTTACTAGAATATCTTTCAATATGCCGGATACCGGGGCCGGGAGATTGAAGGAAGCCTTGTCTGTGACGAGCTCAACCAGATTGTCGCCCTCCTTTACCTTGTCACCTATCTTATGATGCCAATAAGTTACATTCGCCTTGTCGACCCCTTCAGCCAATGGCGGCAGTGAGACATCCTTCATGAGCTATCTCCTTTAGTTCTTTATATATATGGAATGCATTGTAAGAGCTCCGGATATATGGCCCGGAGCTCACAAATTTAAACCCGTTCGCCTCGCCAAGCATCTTGTAATGTTCAAACTCCTCCGGCGTTACGAACCTTTTTATATCAACGTTATCCTTTCCGGGCTTAAGATATTGTCCTATCGTCAATATATCGCATCCTGCGATCCTTAGTGCGTCCATCGTATCCATGAGCTCTTCTTCAGATTCGCCCAACCCTACCATGATGCTCGATTTCGTCAATTGGCGGGGATCCATCTTTTTCGCCATCTTTAATAAATCTAAAGAGCCGCTGTAGCTGGCGCCGGCCCTTACAATCGGATAGAGCCTTTTTACGGTCTCGATATTATGGCTGAATACGGCCGGCTTCACTTCCAGCACCTTTTCAATAGATTCTATTCGCCCGCCAAAATCCGGCACCAATATCTCAACTTTTGAAGTGCTCGATACAGCCCTTACGGCCTCAACGACTTTTACAAATTGATCCGCGCCTCCATCCTGAAGGTCATC
>JACROW010000029.1 GCA_016214245.1 Candidatus Omnitrophota bacterium
ATAATATCATCCAGATTTTCTCTTTTTGGCGCTATAAATTCATCACAATCCTTCTTTAAATTCTTTGCAAGACTTTTTAGATTTTCTTGCGTTATAAATAGTTTGAGATGATCCACCATTCTAAGGCTGTCAGGCGCGGCACGCGATACGCGTTTCTAATAGGCGATATGCCTTTCATGTCATATCAGATTTCAAAGGAAGAGGCGGTCAGAAACGCAGGCCGTTTTATGAAGGAGGCAGGATGCGATGCCGTGAAGTTAGAAGGCGGATATGAAGTCCTCAATGTAACAGCGGCTATCATAGATGCGGGCATACCCGTATTGGGCCACCTTGGCTTAACGCCCCAGACCATCTCGAAATTGGGCGGATATAAGATCCAGGGGAAAGACGCGGAAGCCGCTAAAAAAATATTGGACCAGGCGCTAAAGCTGGAGAAGGCGGGTTGTTTCGCGATAGTCCTGGAGTGCGTGCCGGATGCTCTCGCGAAACTGATAACGGAAAATTTAAAGATACCGACGATAGGCATCGGCGCAGGCCCTTATTGCGACGGCCAGGTATTGGTCGCAAACGACATGCTGGGCTTGTTCGACAGGTTCGTTCCAAAATTTGTAAAGCAATATGTGAAACTTTCGGGTTCGATCCTGGAGGGGATAAGGAGTTTCAAGGATGAGGTCGAGAAGGGGAAGTTTCCCGACAAGGAGCATAGTTTTACGATTAAAGAAGAAGAGCTAAGGAAACTCAAAACTTAAAAAAGATTATGAAAATCGCTGTAGTCGGGCCGGGGGCGATGGGTTGTCTCATAGCGGGTTTTTTGAAGAGCCGCTTAAAAGACGAGGAGGTATGGCTCGTTGACAAATCCCAGGAACGCGCAAAGCGCCTCAGGGAGGACGGCATCAGGATAGAGGGGATAAGCGGTTCTGTTACCGTCAAAGTGGATGCGGCAGCCGATGCGAAAGATATAGGAATCGCGGATCTCGTTATAATATGCGTCAAGAGTTATTCGACAGAAGATGCCTGCAAGGATTCAAAAGAGCTGGTAGGGGATAATACCTATGTCTTGACGCTGCAGAATGGCATAGGAAATGTCCAGATCTTAAACGATCATTTCGGCGCCGAGAAGGTTATCGCCGGCATTACAAATCATGGCTCAACTCTTTTAGGCGTCGGCCGCGTAAGGCACGCCGGGAGAGGCGACACTATAATCGGCAAGGCAGACGGAAAGGTGACCTCCGCGCTTCGAAATATCGCCAACCTCCTGACGAAGGCCGGGTTCGAAACCAAGGTTTCCAAAGATATAGATTCTGTTATATGGAGCAAGCTCATAATAAATGTCGGGATAAACGCGTTGACGGCCATCACGCACCTCAACAATGGAAGGCTGACAGAATATGAAGAGGCGCGAGAGCTTTTGCGCAGCGCTGTCCAGGAAGCCGTCAGGATAGTGAAGCGCAAGAGAATAAAGCTCGCGTATGATGACCCTATTCAAAAGGTCGAATCTGTCTGCAAGGCGACAGCTACTAACGTATCGAGCATGCTTCAGGATGTGTTGAACCATAAGAGGACCGAGATAGATTTTATAAACGGTGCCATCGTAAGACAGGGCCGCTCACTTGGCATCCCCACGCCGGTAAATGGTGTGCTGACAAATCTTGTCAAGACCATAGAGACCAGTTACGATAAGATTGTAAAGGGCGGATGAACCATGATCATAATAGGCGAGCGGATCAATTCGACGAGGCCGGAGATTCAGGCTGCTATAAAGAATAGAAATGTCTCCTTTATTTTAAAGGAAGCCGCCTCACAGCTCAAAGCCGGCGCAGACTATATCGATGTGAACTGCGCCCAGACATCAGGTGACGAAGTGCAGGATATCGACTGGGTCATAAGCGTCATACAGAGCGAGATCAAGGATGTGAACATCTGCATAGATAGTCCGAACTATCTTGCGATTGACAGGGCATTGAATATCTACAAGGCAAAAGGCAGGGTCATAATAAATTCCATAACCGGCGAGGAGGCGAGGATAAAGAAGATTTTACCTCTTATAATGAATCATAAAGCTAAAGTCATTGCGCTTACCATGGATGAGAGGGGCATGCCGAAGACCGCCTCTGACAGATTCGAGATCGCCAAAGTGATTGTGGAGAGGGCGAAGAGTGACGTATTCAATCCGGAAGATTTATATATCGATCCCCTTGTGCGGCCGATCTCAACAGAGCCAACACAGGTAAAAGAAATTTTAAACTCCATTCCGTTGATAAAGAGCCTCGGCGTAAAGACGATCTTGGGTTTAAGCAATGTCTCATTCGGTCTTCCCAATAGAAGCCTTCTTAACCGCACCTTCCTTTCAATGGCGATCCAGATGGGCCTTGACGCAGCGATATCAGACCCGTTGGATAAAGGCATCGTCTCGGCCATAACAGCGTCAAACGCGCTTTTAGGCCTCGACGAATATTGCGTCGATTACATAAAGGCCTTCCGTGTCGGAAAACTATAGCTGAAAATGGCAAAGAAGATATTCATAGCGGCGACGATGCAGAATGACGGTAAGACGACAGTATCGCTTGGCCTCATATCCGTACTGAAGAAACATTTTAAGCGAATAGGCTTCATAAAGCCCATAGGACAAAGGTATCTCATCGAGCAGGGTTATAAGGTGGATGAGGATTCTGTATTGATAGAAGCGGTATTCGGAATAAACTGCGATCAATGCACTATCAAGGATATGTCGCCGGTCGCTATAGAGAAGGGGTTCACCGAACGTTATATAGAAAATGGACCGGAACAGGATTTCACCAAACTCATCAGGGATTCTTTTGAACGCATCGCAAGGGATAGCGATCTGGTCGTTATCGAGGGGACAGGCCACGCCGGGGTTGGCTCGGTATTTGACCTGTCCAATGCGACGGTTGCCAGGCTTTTGGATGCCAATGCGATATTAATCTCCTCCGGCGGCATTGGCAGGCCCATCGACGAGGTGATGCTGAATAAACCGCTGTTTGAC
>JACROW010000030.1 GCA_016214245.1 Candidatus Omnitrophota bacterium
AGCGTTTCTTTCAGTTTCGTCAATATGTCGACTTTAGTCATCGCGGGTTTATCTTTAGCCTTTTCTTCGCCAAGACATAAATTACACGAGAAGAAAACTAACACCAATATCGACATTGTGCATACAAATATCTTTTTCATGGCGCCATCGTGGATATCTTTCGCGCTATGTCAGGATGCGCCGCTATGAACCTCAGTTCATCTTCGGTGAGCGGCTGCTGCGTGTGGACGTTCGCGTATCTTACAAGCTCCAATATCTTGGTCGCCTCTCTCTCGTTCTTGAACTTTATCTCCAGTTTCTCGTAAACGTTTCTGAAGCCTTTGATGCCGCTGTATTCACCTGCTGTGATCTGTCTTCCTGTTTCTATTATCTCCGGACCGCCCCTGCCCAGCTCCTCAAAATCATAAAGTTCGTAGTTTCTCCTGTCTTTCAAGGCGCCATCCGCATGTATACCGGATTCGTGCGCGAAGGCGTTCGCGCCGACGCCCGGCTGGTTGATGGGGATCGGGACACCGAAGGCGTACGATGCGTATTTGGCTATCTTCCAGGCGTGTGATAACTTAACATGTTCATCCAAGACGTATCTTCCTTGAAAACCGCTTGAGTATTTTACTGCCAGGATGACACTCACGAGATCCGCATTCCCGGCCCTTTCTCCCATTCCGTTCACAGTCGTATTTATAAACGCATCCACACCTGCATCTATAGCTGCCTTTGCTCCGGCTATGGAACAAGCGACGACCATGCCGAGATCGTTATGGCAATGTAGTTCTATCGGCAGTTTCACTTCCTCAGCCAGGACCTTTACCCTCTCGTAGATCGTGAACGGATCGTCATGTCCGAGGGTATCGCAATATCTGATCCTGTCAGCTCCTGCCCTCTTTGCCGCCCTCGAAAACTTTATGAGATAATCTAAGTGAGTTCGCGATGCGTCCTCTGCGTTCACCCCTAAAATTTTAATTCCTAGCCTGCGGGCTGTGTGGACCGCCTCTGTCATTTCCTTGATCACGTCTTTTTTCGTATACCTGCCCTGAAATTTCCCGCGTATCATCTGGTCAGATGTGGAGATGGAAAGATTTAAATTTTCCACTTTCGTCATCTTGCATGCCTTTTCCACGTCCTCTTTTATGGCCCTCACCCACCCGCTCAATATGATAGGCTTCAATATGCCCATCTTGGCCAGCTCTAAATTCGCATTCAAATAATTCGTCTCGTGGCGCGTAGTCGGAAAACCAAATTCTGACTGGTGTATGCCCATCTCGTTCAAATAGTGATTTATCATCGTCTTCTGCAGCTTCGCCAAGCCGAGCCTTGAGGTCTGCACTCCATCCCTGTTTGTTACGTCTATGATATAGATCTTATTTTGTTTTTCCATTTCAATGCCCTCGCATTACAGCTTCACCAGCTTCACTTCCTGAATATCCTTTGCGGTCTTTATCTCATCCAGGACCTTCTTTGGAACGTCACTATCCACGTTCAAAACAGTAATGGCCTTTCCGCCTAACTCTACGCGGCCAAATGACATGCCGGCGATATTTATTTTATTTTTCCCCAAGATGGTGCCGATAGCGCCAATTATGCCGGGGACATCTTTATTGAATATCACCAACATATACCCTTCCGGGACGCAATCGACGTAGAATTCGTTTATCTTCACTATCCTTGGGTCGACCTTTGTGAAGAGCGTTCCCATTATCGAATTTTTGACCCTGTCTGTCTCGACCTCAACCCAGATAAGGCTTGCGAAGTCCTGCACCTCAGCAGTCTTCATCTCAATTATATTTATTCCGCGCTCTTTTGCGATAACAAGGGCATTGACAAAGTTCACCGTCTCCTGCAATATCGGCGTCAGCATCCCTTTCATCAAAGAGACCGTAAACGGCGAAAGGTTGTATTTCAATATATCGCCGATGTATCTTACCCTGACCCGTTTTATATGCCCATCGACAAGCTGTGAGTGTATAGAGCCTATCGACTCGGACAATTTTAAATAAGGCTCTATGACCTTCAACGTCTCCGGCTCAACGCACGGCACATTCACCGCATTCCTTATTCCGCAATTCAGAAGCGCGTCCCGGACAGTATTGGCTATATCTATTGCAACGTTCACCTGCGCCTCCTCTGTAGAAGCACCTAGGTGCGGTGTGAGGACTATCCTTTCCATCTTTAAAAGCTTCGAATCCTTTGGGGGCTCATTTTCATATACATCGAGCGCTGCGCCTGTGACCCTTCCCGACGTAATAGCCTTCACCAATGCGTCCTCATCTATAATGCCGCCCCTCGCACAGTTTATTATCCTCACGCCTTTCTTCATAAGATTGAACTCTTTATCGGATATTATGTGCTTGGTATCGTCTGTGAGCGGCGTATGGACTGTTATGTAATCGGATTCTTTGAGCAGCGTCTTCATATCTACAAGCTCAACCCCTAACTCTTTCGCTTTCTCATTGGAAAGGTATGGGTCGTAAGCTAAGATTCTCATCTCAAAACTTAAAGCGCGCTTCGCCACCTCAGCCCCTATCCTTCCCAGGCCCACTATCCCGAGCGTCTTGCCATAGAGTTCGACGCCCATGAATTTTTTTCTCTCCCACTCACCCTTTTTCGTCGACAGGTCTGCTTGAGGTATATTCCTTGAAAGCGCGAGCATCAAAGAGAACGTGTGCTCAGCTGTGGAGATGGTATTTCCGCCCGGCGTATTCACCACGATTATGCCTTTCTTGGAAGCGGATTCAACATCAACGTTATCCAAGCCGACGCCGGCCCTCCCTATAATCTTCAGCTTATCCGCCTGATCTATCACGTCTTTTGTAACCTTCGTCCCGCTCCGGACAACAAGGGCATCATAATCCTTTATTATCCTTTTCAACTCTTCAGGCGTAAGTTTGGTGTTCACGTCTACCTTGAGCTCCTTTTCCCTCGCCAAGATATCTACTGCCTCTTTAGAAAGCGAATCGCTTATCAGAACCTTAAATGCCATCTCTACCTCCTTGCCAAGGCCTTCTTCGCCGTCTCCAAGCCAATGCCGGCCTTAAACTTATATCCTAATTTCACAAGGCCTGCTTCTAAAGCCTTTATCGATTCAAGCGTATGCTCCTCATCGATTCCGCCCATATGCGCGATCCTGAAGATTTTCCCTTTGAGCTCGCCCTGTCCGCCCGCAAACGTTACGCCGAATTCTGTCTTCAGGAGCTTTATGATCTCATCTGCATTTATCCCGGGAGGTGCATTCACACCGGTAAGGGCGTAAGACGGAGATCGCGAAAAAAGCCCCAATCCCATGGCTTTGATAGCCTCTCGGGTTGCAAGCGCCAATCTTTTATGTTCGGCGATCACATTATCTATACCTTTTTTATTTATGAGCTCAACAGCCTTCTTCAGTGCTATAACTAAAGTTATGGCCGACGTGAATGGCGTATCCGTATCCAGATATGCCTTTTTGTATTTTTTTAAATTGAAATAGAATTTGGGGAGTCTCGATGACTCAACAACCTTCCATGCCTTTTGGCTCACAGACAAGAAGGCAAGACCCGGAGGGATCATCAAGCCTTTCTGAGAGCCGCCTACTGCCATATCAACTCCCCAGCCGTCATTCTCAAAATCATCAGCACCAAGTCCGCTTATGACGTCTACCACGAATAGCGCATCGGTATCCTTAACTATATTGCCGATAGATTTTATATCATATACGGTGGCTGTCGATGTCTCGCAAAGGGTTGTATAGACTCCCCTTGCATCCGGATGTACCTTTAGCGTCTCTTTTATGACTTCGGGCCTTGGCGCTTGACCCCACTCTATATCTATAGGAATGGCTTCCACGCCATAAGCCTTGGCAATTTCCCCAAACCTTTCGCCGAATTTTCCACCCCTCACTACAATGATCTTGTCACCCGGTGAAAGGACGTTTACAATAGAAGCTTCCATAGCGCCGGTTCCGCTGGAGGTGAAGGTCAGGATATCATTTGAGGTTTTGAATATCGACTTTAAACCTTCAGTGGCCTCTTTAAAGATCGCCTGATACTCTTTCGTCCTGTGATGGATGATCGGTTTTGCCATCTCAAGCCTGATCTCTTCCGGAACGGGTGTTGGTCCAGGCGTCATCAGGTAGTTCTTGCTCATCTAAAATCTCCTAATTGTAACTATTTTTTCTTCGTGATATTTGTAATCACCTCATCCACGATGCCGTAGGCCTTAGCCTCTTCAGCGGACATGAAATAATCTCTATCTGTGTCCTTCTTTATCTTCTCTAACGGCTGCTTCGTGTGCTTCGCCAATATCTCTTCGATCCTCGAACGAAGCCTGAGTATCTCCTGAGCCTGTATGCTTATATCTGCCGCGACCCCCTGAATGCCGCCCCATGGTTGATGTATCATTATTCTGGAGTGAGGAAGCGCATAACGTTTTCCTGGTGTTCCCGCTGACAGAAGGAGCGCGCCCATGCTTGTCGCCTGACCAACGCAATAGGTTCTTACATCGGGCTTCACGAACTGCATTGTATCGAAGATGGCAAGCCCGCTCGTGACGGCGCCGCCGGGCGTGTTTATATATATATTTATGTCTTTATCCGAGTCTTCCATCTGTAAAAATAATAGCTGCGCGATAATGAGATTTGCGACTGTATCGTCTATGACCGTCCCGACGAAGACTATCCTGTCCTTCAAAAGCCTCGAATAGATGTCGTATGCCCTTTCGACCCTGCCGGTAGATTCTATTACCATCGGTATCAGTATTCCCATAAGCTCTCCTCCCTTATTTACACATCTTTTATCTCTGCATTAGCGAAGAGAAATTTTGTCGTCTTCTCCTCCTTCAGCTTATCCTTTAAGCTATCGACCAGACCTTTCTTCTTGTAATAATCTTTAACCTTCTCGGCCGTTTCGCCTGTCTGGGCCGCTATCGCTTTATAAGCCTCTTCTAAATCGTTCTCGCTGACGCTTATATTCTCGATTCTCGCTATCTCATCGAGCAGGAAAAAGAGCCTGACCTGGCGCGGCGCGTCGTCCTTAAATTTTTCCCTGAATTCGCTATTCTTTTTGTCCAGCTCCTCCCTCTTGAAGCCCTTCTCTTCCAATCGGCTCTTCGCATCCTCAACCATGAAATCTAATTGCCTGTTGATTAAACTGGGAGGGACTTGAAAGATATTATCGTCCATCAGTTTATTCAAGACTTGATTTTCCATATCGATCTCTATTGTTCCTTTCATTCTCCTTTCGAGTTCGCCATGGATCTCCTTCTTTAAATTTTCGATTGTTCCCTTACCAAGATCTTTCGCGAACGCATCATCAAGATTCGGCAATACTCTCGACTTTATCTCTTTGGCCTTAACATGGTATCTGGCGGGCTTGCCGGCTACAGTCTTATCAGGATATTTTTCAGGCAATACTATCTCTATATCACGCTCTTCGCCTTTTGTCATGCCGACCATTCCATCGGATAGCGCAGGTGTAAATGAGTCTTTATCCATATGAAGCCAGAGATTTTCTCTTTTTTTGTGGAGGGGCTTGCCGTCAACGAAACATTCCAGGTCGCTCACAACATAATCGCCAGCCTGAACAGGTCTGTCTTCAACAGCGATATATTTCGCGTTGAGCCCCCGTAAGTTTTCCAGCGTCTTATCTACGTCTTCGTCCTTTATTGCTCCCTTCTTCCTCTCTATCTTAATGCCCTTATAATCCTTCAATTTGAACTTAGGCCGCGTCTCCACCTTGGCCTTAAAGAAAAGAGGTTTCCCTTCCTCAAAACTTATCTCACTTATCTCCGGCATCCCTATCGGATTTATATTGGCTTGAGCCAGCGCGCATCTGTACGCATCGGGGATAAGGCGTTTCAGCACCTCTTCCCTCGCGTCGTTCACATGGCGTTTCTTGACGATATCCTTCGGCGCCTTGCCTATCCTGAAGCCGGGGATATTCGCGACCTTCGAGATCTCATCATATACCTCAACGAACGCCTTATCGATAGTCTCTCTCGGAATCTCTATTTCAAAGAGCGTCGTGCACTCGTCCGTTGTTTTCGCTTTCGTCTTCACCATCTCTCTTAAATTAAAGCAAGTTTATAGTATAACATAAAATCTTCACATTGTAAATTTCGCTTCGCGGAATTTTCCGTGAGCCTTACATTGAAAATTTCTCGCCAAGATATAGCTCTCTTGCTTGAGGGTTGGAGATCAGGTCGTCTTTTGTGCCCGAGATGAGTATCCTGCCGCCGGCCATTAGATATGACCGGTCCGTTATTGTAAGGGTTTCCCTGACGTTGTGATCTGTCAAAAGTATGCCCAATCCTTTATCTTTGAGCTCTTTTATAATCTCCTGACATTCGGCCACAGCTATCGGGTCGATGCCGCTGAAGGGTTCATCAAGCAAAATGAATAAAGGGTTTGTGACGAGCGCACGTGTTATCTCAACGCGCCTCTTCTCGCCTCCGGACAAGGTGTAGGCTGCATTCTTCCTGAGATGCGATATTTTCAGTTCATCCAATAATTCGTCACAACGCCTCTTCCTTTCACGCGGAGAAAATCCCAAAGTCTCCAGAATGGCCTTTATGTTCTCCTCAACGGTCAATTTCCTGAATATGGACGGGTCTTGAGACAGATACCCTATGCCGCACCTGGCGCGCATATGCATGGGCATCCTCGTTATCTCTTGCTGGTCAAATATTATACTGCCCTCATCAGGCGGGATGATGCCGGTTATCATATAAAAAGTGGTCGTCTTGCCTGCGCCATTGGGGCCGAGCAATCCTACGACCTCGCCTCTTTTTACATTGATCTCGACAGAATCAACTATGCACCTGCCGCCGTACCCCTTAACCAAGCCTTTTGTCTCAAGTAGATGCATACCTTTCTCTCATAATTTTTACTTCGACTCTCAAGCGGTTACTTTTGTGGCCGCCTCCGCTTGTCGCAAACTTGGATTAGGCATCACTCGTGTCCAAAATGGACTATGACTGCCATCG
>JACROW010000031.1 GCA_016214245.1 Candidatus Omnitrophota bacterium
AGTGAAATCTACGGCGGCCTTGCAAGCACGTGGGATTATGGGCCTCTTGGTGCGGAATTAAAGCGGAATCTAAAAGAAATCTGGTGGCGTTCTTATGTCCATGAACGGGATGACATAGAGGGTTTGGACGCCGCGATCCTGATGCACCCAATGACCTGGATGGCCTCAGGCCACGTTACAAGTTTTGAGGATACCCTCGTTGATTGTAAAGGTTGCAAAAAGCGCTTTAAAGCCGAAAGCGTAACTGGAAAGAAGTGTCCCGAGTGCGGGGGGCAGCTTACCGAGGCCCGCCAGTTCAATCGCATGCTGAAGACCCATTTGGGCCCGATCGAAGACGAGGCGAGCCTCTCATATATGCGGCCTGAGACGGCTCAGGGCATATTCGTGAATTTTCAAAATGTTTTAAATACAACGCGTAGAAAAATCCCGTTCGGCATAGCCCAGATAGGCAAGGCATTCAGGAACGAGGTCACGACCGGAAACTTCACATTCCGTTCCAGGGAGTTCGAGCAGATGGAGATAGAATATTTTGTCAAACCGGGGACGGATGAGGAATGGTATAAGAAGTGGGTTGAGGAGAGGTTCGATTGGTATATAACATTCGGATTAAAAATATCACACTTAAGGAAACGTCAGCATGCGAAGGAGGAACTGGCCCATTACGCGAAGGCCTGCACCGATATTGAATATCAATTCCCGTTCGGATGGTCAGAGCTCGAGGGAATAGCGAATAGAACAGATTTCGATTTAAAGCAACATATGAGCTTAAGCACGAAAGACCTCCAGTATTTTGATGAAGAGACGAAGGAGAAGTTCGCTCCCTATGTAATAGAGCCGTCTGGAGGGATAGATAGATCGATCCTGGCATTTTTAGTTGATTCATATAGAGAGGAAGAGGTGAAGGGCGAGAAGAGGGTGAGCCTTGCCCTTCACAAAAGTTTAGCACCGATAAAAGTTGCAATACTGCCGCTTCTTAAGGCAAGACCAGAGATCGTGAAATTGGCAAAAGAGATAGCGAGTGATTTACGCAGAAACTTCAAGGTGATGTATGACGACACGGCTTCTATTGGAAGATTGTATAGAAGGCAGGACGAGATAGGGACACCGTATTGTATAACGGTTGATGTGGATTCTCTAAGTGACAACAAGGTCACTGTCCGCGACAGGGATTCGATGAAGCAGGAGCGGGTAGGTATAGCTAAGATTAAAGAGTACCTTTCAGAGAAACTGGGTAATCAATAGAAAGGAGAAATTTAGGAGCGATGGCAAAGAAATACGCTTACTTCTTCGGAGGCGGAAAGGCCGACGGGAACGAATCGATGAAGACAAAAATAAAAAGACTTATCCTGAAGAGCTTAAAGCCGAAGTCAATAAAGCGCTTGTACGCGTTGAGAAGCTGATGGGCCATAGATTCGGAGACCCTTCGAATCCTCTCCTTGTGTCGGTTCGTTCAGGCGCTCGGAAATCCATGCCCGGCATGATGGAAACTGTCCTCAACGTTGGATTGACTAAAGATACCATATCCGGCTTGATAAAGCTGACAGGGAACGAAAGATTAGTTTACGACGCTTATCGAAGGCTCATAATGATGTATTCAGACGTCGTTATGGAAAAGGCTCGAGGGCAAATAGAGCCGGAGGAGGGCCTTGGCATCCGACGACAGCTCGAAGAGATAATGGATGAGGTGAAAAAAGAAAAAGGCTGTAAGAACGACACGGATCTGAATGTTGATGATTTAAAAAGATTATGCGGCCTTTTCAAAGAAAGGGTGAAGAATGTCCTCAAAAAGCCCTTCCCTGACGATGCCGATGAGCAGCTATGGGGAGGCATAGGAGCGGTCTTCGCGTCCTGGAACGGCAAACGGGCGATCGCTTACAGGAGGATAGAAGGAATAGCGGACGAATGGGGCACCGCGGTCAACGTCCAGGCGATGGTATTCGGCAACATGGGCGAGACTTCAGCGACAGGAGTGGCGTTCACACGCGACCCGGGAAACGGCGAGAATAAATTTTACGGAGAGTATCTCGTCAACGCCCAAGGCGAGGATGTCGTGGCAGGCATAAGAACGCCCGGCCCGATAAATAAGGAGAGTTCGAGCGAGCATAATAAAACCTTAAAGACGCTCGAAGAGATAATGCCTAAGGTTTACAGGGAGCTCTTCGGCTATCAGAAGAAACTCGAAAACCACTACAAGGATATGCAGGATATAGAGTTCACAAGAGAAAATGGCAGGCTCTTCATGCTCCAGTGCCGCATCGGGAAGAGAAACGGCCCTGCCGCGGTAAGGATTGCCGTGGATATGGTTAAGGAGAAGCTCATTACGAAAGAGATGGCAGTGATGAGGGTGACGCCAGCCCAACTCGACGAGCTATTGCACCCCATGATAGATCCAAAGGCTGAAAGGGAACTTAAGCCAATCGCAAAAGGATTACCAGCAGGGCCCGGCGGCGGCGTCGGCATGGCCGTATTCACTGCGGACGATGCTGAAAAGTGGGCAAAGGAAGGTAGTAAAGTAATTTTGGTCCGTGAGGAGACCTCCCCTGAAGACGTCCATGGAATGCATTCAAGCCAGGGTATTTTAACAGCGAAAGGCGGAATGACTTCACACGCCGCTTTAGTTGCCAGGGGGTGGGGCAAGTGCTGTATAGTGGGCTCGAGCTCCATTCACATCGATGAAGAGAACAGGCGTTTCACGGCAGGCGACACAGTTGTAAAGGAAGGCGATTGGATAAGCCTTAACGGCACAAAGGGGAATATCTACTCAGGAAAACTTCCTTTGGTCGAGCCTGACATCGAACATGACAAATATTTCAAAGGATTCATGAAGGTCTGCGATGATGTCAGAAGATTAAGGATCAGAACGAATGCGGACAGGCCCGAGGATGCGGCGATCGCAAGAAGATTCGGCGCCGAGGGCATAGGGCTCTGCCGCACCGAGCACATGTTCTTTGACCCTGCGAGGATAAAATCGATGCGAAAGATGATAGTCGCCGATACTAAAGGCGACAGGGAGAAGGCATTGGGGGAGTTGCTCCCTTATCAAAAGGAAGATTTCGCGGGGATACTGAAAGCTATGGAAGGCCTGCCTGTGATAATCAGGCTCCTGGATCCGCCGCTCCATGAATTTCTGCCGCAGGAAGAATCAAAGAAGAAGGAATTGGCTGAAGAGCTCGGAATATCGATCGAAAAACTGGAAGCGAGAATGCAGAAATTGCACGAATTGAACCCCATGCTCGGTTTAAGAGGGTGCAGGCTCGGCATAACATATCCGGAGATAACCGAGATGCAGGTTCAGGCTGTCTTTGAGGCCGCCGCAGAGCTCACATTAACGGGCGTGAAGGTCTTCCCGGAAGTCATGGTCCCGCTCCTCGGTTCGCAGGCGGAGATGAAGAATCAATACGTGATAATAAAGGCGAGGCTCGAAGAAGTTCAGAAACGATATAAGGTTAAGTTTCATTGCATGATAGGGACGATGATAGAGATACCGAGGGCCGCTTTGGTGGCAGACAGTATAGCCGAGATAGCGGAGTTCTTTTCGTATGGGACGAACGACCTTACCCAGATGACATTCGGATTCAGCCGCGACGATATAGGCAGTTTCTTGCCGAATTATTTAGAGAAGGGCATTCTGCCGAAGGACCCATTTCAGTCGATAGACCGCGACGGGGTAGGCAAATTGATCTCCATCGGCATAGAGCGGGGCCGTTCAACGAGGCCGAATCTGGAGATAGGCATATGCGGCGAACACGGCGGTGATCCCGACAGTATAAAATTCTGCCATAGCGTCGGGATGGATTACGTGAGCTGTTCACCATATAGGGTTCCAATAGCTCGCTTGGCAGCAGCGCAGGCAGTAGTTGAAAGCAAAAAATAACATTAGGATTTAAACAATGGATCCGATTCGACTATATCTTAAGGATATCAAGAAGCTTCCGCTCCTCACACCAGAGGAAGAGATAGAGCTTGCCGAAAGGATAAAGAAAGGCGACAAGCTGGCCCGCCACAAGATGATACAGTCAAACCTGAGGCTTGTCATAAATATAGCAAAAAAATATTCGCACCTCGGCGTCTCGATGCTCGACCTGATCGAAGAAGGCAACTTAGGCCTGATGAAAGCCGTTGAGAAGTTCAACCCGACGAAGGGCTACAGGTTCTCAACCTATGCCGCCTGGTGGATCAGGCAATATATCTCGAGAGCGATCGCGAATCAGGGAAAGACCGTCCGGATGCCTGTTTATATAATAGAGCTTCTGATGCGTTTCAGAAAGGCCACGGAACAGCTCTCGAATATGCTGAAGCGCAAGCCGAGCCTTCACGAGATAGCGAAGAAGATGAGGCTTTCCATGAGGAAGGCCAAGCAGCTGAATAAGATGGTGACAGGCATATCAAGTCTCAACGCGCCGATCGGCGAGGAAGGTTCAACAGAGTTCCTGGACCTTATAGAGGATGAAAGCCTCATCTCCGCGGTGGATGGGCTTTCAAACTTTTTGATGCAGGAGAGGATAAAGGACCTCATGGAGAAGATGTCCAAGAGGGAGAAGAAGATCTTAAGTTTAAGATTCGGCCTAAAAGACGGTGTGCCGCATACCTTAAGAGACACCGCCAAATACTTTAATATAACAAGAGAGAGGGTGAGGCAGATCGAGAGCGCAGCCATGAGAAAGATGCGGGAGTTGATATTGAAACAGGAGAAAGAAATCGCTTCAAATAAGCAGGAAAGAGGTACGAGGTGAAGGCTCTGGAATCTTATATAAGGGATATACCGGGCTTTCCCAAAGATGGGATAATATTCAAGGATATAACCCCTCTATTGAAGGATGGAAAGAAATTCAGAGAGGCAGTGGACGCGATAGCCGATGAATTTAAAGGAAAAAAAATAGACTCTATTCTCAGTGTTGAGGCGAGAGGTTTTATCTTTGGGTCGGCCTTGGCGTATAAACTCGGTGTCGGAATCATTCCTATCAGAAAAAAAGGAAAATTGCCATTCAAGACCCACGCTGTAACTTATGACCTGGAATACGGCAAAGATACGCTGGAAATCCACCAGGACGCGATAGGTAAAGGGGACAACGTCCTGATAGTGGACGATCTCCTCGCTACAGGCGGCACGACCCGCGCAGTCATAGACCTCGTAGAGAAACTTGGCGGAAAGATCTCAGGGATTGCATTCCTGATAGAACTGACCGCATTGAAGGGACGCGAGAAACTCAAGGGTTATCCGGTAATATCACTGATAAAAGACAAGTACTGTTAACTGACCCGCCCCTGTAGCTCAGATGGATAGAGCACAGGTTTCCTAAACCTGGTGTCGCGTGTTCGACTCACGCCAGGGGCGCCAATTTTGCCGGCTACTCTCGGGTAGCAAAATTGATCCTGAAGCCGCGACGAATAGGAGCGGCTGAAGGACCTTAAAGTCGGGAATTGACAGATGATAGACCTACATACACATACGTTATTGAGTGATGGCGAGCTTTTGCCGAGCGAACTGGTGAGGCGAGCCGAGGCGAAAGGCTACACGGCTATAGCGCTGACGGACCACGTGGATTCTTCTAACATAGATTTCGTGCTTCCGCGAATCGTAAGGGTTTGTAAAGTGCTGAATAAACACTGGAAGATTCGCGCAATCCCCGGTGTCGAAATTACGCATGCCCCATTACAAGAAATAAAACCTCTTATTAAATTTGCTAGGAAGAATGACGCTGCTATTATAGTCGTTCACGGTGAAACGGTTTCAGAACCCGTGATCCCAGGGACAAACCGCCGCGCGATAGAGGCCGGATGCGACATATTGGCCCATCCAGGTTTCATTAAGACAGAGGATGTCAAATTGGCTAAAAGACGGGGTGTGTATCTAGAGCTTACTGCGCGGAGGAATCATCGCTCTACAAATAAACATCTCTTCAGACTGGCAAAACGCATGGGGGCCAAGCTCATCCTGAATACTGATACACATGACGAAGATGACCTGGTATCGGACAACCAGGCCAGCCTAGTCTTAAAAAACATCGGCCTGAATACACGTGAGATAAGGGCTATATTTAGGAATTCACGAGATTTACTTAATCGCACTTGACAAATTAGTATTATATGATATACTTATGTTAAATATAAAAAGTTAGTTCGCCTATACCACCATAGATGGCTTAAATCTTGACGCGGAAGGAGGGGGTGAAATTAAAAAGTCATAAGTTATCGCGATGTGGTGAGATAGATAAAAGTGAAGTACAAGATATATATATAGGTCAGGGCTGCGGCCCTAACTTTTAGATATAATTCGATATTACGGCAAGAAATTTAAAAAGGAGGTAATATGCGGTTTTTAAGTGTGCTTTGTGTTTTAGCGTTAGCGCTATGCATCACAGCGAGCGCCTATGCCGAAACCCAGAGCGTAAAGGTCAGCGGTGACCTTACGATGAGGGGTATCTTCAGGGACACGTATAACCTGAATGGTTCACCTGTAGAGGCCGATGTCACAAGGACAGGTGTAACTGGGCCAGAGCAGAGCTGGTTTATGTCAGTCGCCGAGGTAGAGGTTGATGCGGACCTTACCGACAATGTGCAGACTGTCATCAGACTCGTGAACCAACGGGACTGGAACGTCTACACAAAGAACGTTGTTTCAAGCACAACATTGATACCAAATGGCCTTGGCGGCTACACCGAAAATAACGATGAGTTCGATGTGATGGTTGACCTTGCGTATGTTACATTGAAGGATTTCATCTACTCGCCGCTCACATTGACTATCGGCCGGCAGGACCTCTGGTTCGGTAGGGGATTCATCATCGGCGCAAATCAACAGAATCCGGGTGCCGATGCTGCGTTTGTGACTGGTAATCTATCAGCGCCTGAATACACAGCGATCAAATCATTCGATGCAGTGAAAGCTGTCTTGGATTACGACCCGTGGACGATCACTGGATTGTATTCGAAGATCCTTGAGGGTGCAATTCAGGACAATGATGACGTTGATCTCTGGGGTGTAAACGTCGGCTACAAATTCGACGCTTACAAGGCAGAGGCAGAAGGTTACTGGTTCTTCAAGAAGGATAACAAAGTTGATAAGTGGGGAGGCATCAAGAGCGATAACGATGTTCACACGATCGGCTTTAGAGGAAGTCTCGACCCGATCGATGTCCTCACGGTTGCTGCAGAAGTCGCCTATCAAGGCGGCCAGTATGTCGGCTCAAGGTTACAGACTGCGAACAGAGACCGTTCTGCTCGGGGCACTGATCTAAGCGCAGAGTGGAGATACTGGGCAGACAAGTACGCTTGGAAGCCAAAACTGGGCGCAGAGTACGTCTGGTACTCCGGGAATCAGGCAGAGGACAACCCGGATCTATCCAACGGTACATATGAAGGCTGGGATGGGATGTATAGAGGCAAATTTGATTCGGCCATCCGTGAATTCGTCGGTAAATACTATTACACCGCAAGATATCCTGCGCGGGCGCTTTTTGTGCAGTCTGCAGCAGATGCCTCATTCACAAACCAGCACCAAGTAATCTTCTTGGGAAGCATTGAACCAATAGAGAGCCTGACGTTGAAAGCGGCGCTGGCGCTGGCGAGGGCGTTTATCCATCGCCAAACGTAATACAAGAAATCACCCCTTCTTTAGGATAATCAATACTTGGTAAGGGTGGATGGCTAAATTATGCTGAA
>JACROW010000046.1 GCA_016214245.1 Candidatus Omnitrophota bacterium
CCATGTGCGACGGCCTTCTCGCGAAATACAGGAAGATTCTGGGCAAAAATCTCAAGGTCATCGCCACCGGCGGAAATGCCAGGTTGGTAAAGAGATATACAAAGTCCATCCGGATAATAGACGAAGACCTCACTCTTAAAGGCCTCCATTTAATCAGCAAGACTCTGAAGTGTAATTTTTAAAAATTTTTCTTGACAAGATTTACGGATTTTGTATAATAGTAGCCTGTTAGCACTCATTTCGAATGAGTGCTAAATATTCGAAAATAAAAAATCTTTAAAAAAGGAGGGGGAGGTATGAAGATTCAACCGTTGGCGGATAGGATTGTTGTAAAGGTCTTAGAGGCCAAAGAGGTGACGAAGGGAGGGATAGTCCTTCCAGACACAGCCAAGGAAAAACCACAGGAGGCTGAAGTCGTAGCGGTCGGCAAAGGAAAGGTTTCAGACGAGGGGAAGGTGATACCGCCTGAAGTTAAAGTTGGCGATAAAATTTTATTCGGAAAATATTCCGGCAGCGAGATAACAATTGACGGCTTCGAATACCTCATCTTAAAGGAAGAGGATATTCTGGCAAAAATTTTATAGGAAAAAAGAGGAGGTTGAGTTCGATATGGCAAAACAATTGTTGTATAGCGAGGATGCGCGCAGGGCGATACTGAAGGGCGTGGAGCAGCTTTCCAACGCCGTCAAGATCACGCTGGGCCCGAAGGGCAGAAACGTCGTCCTGGATAAAAAGTTCGGCGCGCCCACAATAACGAAGGACGGAGTCACGGTTGCTAAAGAGATAGAGTTGAAGGACCCGTATGAAAATATGGGGGCGGAACTTGTCAAGGAGGTCGCGTCAAAGACTTCCGATACCGCCGGTGACGGCACGACAACAGCCACGATACTTGCCGAAGCCATCTTCAGGGAGGGGATGAAGAATGTCACGGCCGGCGCAAACCCGATGGGCTTAAAGAGGGGCATCGAGAAAGCGGTCGACAGGGTGGTTGAGGAATTGAAGAAGCTCTCCAAACCTATCAATGTAAAGGATAAGAAGGAAGTATCGCAAGTTGCTTCCATCGCGGCAAATAACGATCACGAGATCGGAGACCTGATAGCCGATGCGATGACAAAAGTCGGGAAAGACGGCGTCATCACTGTTGAGGAAGGTAAGGCTTCCAAGACAGAATTGGAATTGGTTGAAGGGATGGAGTTCGACCAGGGGTATTTATCACCTTATTTCGTGACAGATGCCGAAAAGATGGAAGTTTCTCTGGAAGATCCGTACATCCTGATTCACGAAAAGAAGATATCGAACATGAAGGATATCCTGCCGCTTCTGGAGAAAGTGGCCAGGGCAGGAAAGCCGCTTATGATAATTTCAGAAGAGACTGAAGGGGAGGTCCTCGCGACTTTGGTCGTGAATAAGATTAGAGGCACGCTCTCTTGCTGCGCGGTTAAAGCTCCCGGTTACGGTGATAGACGTAAAGCGATGCTCGAAGATATAGCTGTCCTGACCGGAGGCCGCGCGATAACCGAGGATTTAGGGATAAAACTCGAGAATGTTAAGCTGGAGGACCTTGGCAGGGCTAAGAGAGTAAAGGTTGATAAGGATAATACAACGATCGTCGAAGGCGCAGGCAAGACTTCCGATATCCAGGGCAGGATCGCTCAGCTAAAGAAACAGATAGAGACCACCGATTCCGATTATGATAAGGAGAAACTGCAGGAGCGCCTCGCGAAACTCGCCGGAGGAGTCGCTGTCATAAACGTCGGTGCTGCAACCGAAACAGAGATGAAAGAGAAGAAGGCGCGCGTGGAAGACGCATTGCATGCTACGAGAGCAGCGGTCGAAGAGGGCATAGTCCCGGGCGGCGGGGTCGCGCTCCTTCGTTGTACCGACTCGCTGGATAAACTCAAATTATCAGGCGATGAGCAGATCGGCATCGATATCGTGAAGCGCGCGCTTGAAGAGCCGATCCGGCAGATAGAGAATAACGCAGGCATGGAAGGCTCTGTGGTTGTTCAGAAGGTAAAAGATATGAAGACGAACGAAGGTTACGACGCAGAGAAGAATGCATATGCTGACATGATTCAGTCAGGAGTCATCGACCCGAAGAAGGTCACCCGTTCGGCACTTCAAAATGCCGCAAGCATCGCAGCCCTTATGATCACGACAGAGACGATAGTGACAGACATCCCGGAAGAGGATAAGGCTCCTGCAATGCCGGGCGGAATGCCGCCAGGCGGCGGGATGTATTAAAAGCTATAAGCTGTAAGGCATAAGTTTTAAATGGCCTCGAGGAAAATCGAGGCCATTTTTTTTCTGATAAATCCTCTATTTTCTATTGACAAAAATCTCTTTTGCCATATAATAATCATAAAATATGGCACAATTTTATATCGGCGTTGACAGGAAGGCCAGGCGGTGTTACGGCTTTGACGAGATAGCGCTCGTTCCCGGAAGATTTACGATAAATCCGGATGAGGTAGATACCTCATGGAAGATAGACGACAAAAAATATCGCGTCCCGATATTAGCTGCAGCAATGGATGGTGTGGTAGATGTCAAATTTGCCATCGCCATGGGTAAATTGGGAGGGCTCGCCGTCTTAAACCTGGAGGGCGTGCAGACGCGCTATGAAAATCCGCATGACGTACTGGAACAAATCGCTAATGCCACAGCCGATGAAGCAACAGGATTAGTTCAGAACATATATCTGGAGCCCATAAAAGAAAAGTTGATCTCGAAGCGGATAGAGGAGATCAAAGGCTCAAAGGTGCCTTGCGTCGTCAGCGCGATTCCGCAGAGGGCTGAAAAATTCGGCGTGATAGCTCAAGCAGCAGGTGCCGATATCTTTGTGGTGCAATCGACGGTGACCACGGTCAAACATCTCTCCAAGTTGTATAAGGCATTGGATTTTTATAAATTTTGTAAATCTATGAAGATCCCTGTCATAACTTCTATTACAAGAAAAGTGAGAAATATATTCCAATAATCACTGACGGTGGTATGTCGACCGGCGGCGATATATGCAAGGCATTTGCCTGCGGCGCTGACGCGGTCATGGTTGGCTCGGCTTTCGCGAGAGCAAATGAAGCTCCGGGGAGAGGGTACCACTGGGGCATGGCAACGCCGTACGCCAATCTTCCGCGGGGGACAAGGATCAAGGTAGGGGTGACCGGGACCTTGGAAGAGATTTTATACGGCCCCGCGAAAGTAGACGACGGGTCTCAAAACTTGATGGGTGCACTTCAAACGTCGATGGGAAACCTAGGCGCTAAAAATTTAAGCCAGATGCACAAAGCCGAGATCATCATAGCACCGTCGATACAGACCGAAGGAAAAGTATTCCAAGCCGCTCAGCGGGTTGGAATGGGGAAATGATCACGTCCATACACAGTACAGCCTTCTCGATGGCGCATGTATTCTCGAGCGCCTCATTCAGAAAGTCAGGGAACACAAGATGCCCGCCTGCGCCATAACCGACCATGGCAATATGTTCGGCGCCATAGAATTTTACGACATCGCCATGAAGAACGGGATAAAGCCTATCATCGGAAGTGAAGTCTATATTGCACCTGATTCGAGGTTCGAAAAGTCCAGCCACGGCATCCAGGAGGCATCGTTCCACTTAATCCTCCTGGCTAAAAATGAGACAGGCTACAAAAATCTCATGAGGCTCGTCTCTCTCGGGTTTCTGGAAGGATTTTACTACCGGCCCAGGATAGATAAGGACCTGCTCGTGAAATATAAAGACGGACTGATCTGCACGTCCAGCTGCCTAAAGGGAGAGATACCGCACCTCATTCAGACGAACCAGCTGGACCAGGCGCGCAAGATCATCGACGAATATAAAAATATATTCGGGAAAGAGAACTTCTATCTCGAGATCCAGGATAACCTCATCCCGGAACAGGAGAGGGTGAATCAGGAGCTGATAAAGCTGGCCGGAGAAATGAAGATCGACCTTGTGGCAACGAACGATGTTCACTATCTTGAAAAAGAGCATTCGAAGGCGCACGAGATACTATTATGCGTACAGACACAGACTACGATCGAGGATCCCAATCGGATGCGTTTTCAAACCGATGAGTTCTATTTTAAATCAAAAGAGGAGATGAAGCGCACCTTCGGCGATTCCGCACCCGATGCCCTCAGGAATACAATGGCGATATGCGAAAAGTGCAATCTGGAGTTTGATTTTAAGACGGTGCACCTGCCGGATTATAAGGTGCCTGAAGGAAAGACGAGGGAAGGATATTTGCACGAACTGGTCTCGAGCGGCTTGGAGGCCCGATACAATACGCGATACGATAATTTAGATAAATCCGTGATCGCCAGAGCAGAACATGAGTTGAACATAATAGAGCGATTCGGCTACACAAGTTATTTTCTGATCGCATGGGATTTCGTCCATTATGCGAAAGATAATTCCATCCCGGTCGGCCCCGGAAGGGGGAGCGCCGCAGGCAGCGTAGTAAGTTACGCGCTCGGCATCACCAACATAGATCCGTTGAAATACGACCTCCTCTTTGAGAGATTTTTGAACCCGGAGAGGATAAGCCTGCCAGATATAGATATCGATTTCTGCTACGAGAGAAGGAACGAAGTGATAGATTACGTTGTGAAAAAATATTCCAAAGAGAACGTGGCCCAGATCATCACTTTCGGAACGATGCTGGCGAAGGCCGTAATAAGAGATGTCGGAAGGGCCCTTGGGATGGCCTATGGCGACGTGGATAGAATCGCGAAACTGGTTCCGAACGATTTAAATATCACGCTCAGTCAGGCACTGGAACAGGAACCGGAACTAAGGAATCTCTATAAGGCGGATTCCAAGATAGCGCAGTTGATCGACACCTCTATGATACTGGAGGGGTTAACGAGGCACGCGTCAACTCACGCAGCAGGTGTAGTGATAAGCGAGAAGCCGCTTGTCGAATACATACCGCTTTATAAGGTACAGGAAGGTTCTATCACGACCGGCTATCCGATGACGTCGCTTGAGAAGATAGGCCTTTTAAAGATGGATTTTCTGGGCTTAAGGACGCTTACAGTTATAAGCGAAACGATAAAGATAATAAAACGGACAAAAGGTGCTGATCTTGATATAACGCGGATACCTCTCGATGACAAACCGACCTTCAAGCTTCTCGGGAACGCCGAATCCGCCGGCGTTTTTCAATTAGAGAGCTCCGGGATGAGGGACCTGTTGAAGAAGCTGAAACCGGAGCGTTTCGAGGATATCATTGCCCTTCTCGCTTTATTCAGACCAGGCCCCATAGGCTCCGGGATGCTCGATGATTTTATGAAAAGGAAACACGGCCAGATCGCTATACGATATGATCATAAATTGCTGGAGCCGATATTGAAAGAGACTTACGGAGTTATCGTTTATCAGGAACAGGTCATGAGGATAACCTCGGCCGTTGCCGGCTTTTCGCTTGCCCAAGCGGACAATTTAAGACGCGCCATGGCCAAGAAGACGCCCGAGGTGATGCTGGAGATGCGTCAGCATTTCGTCGACGGTTGTATAACTAACGGCATCGACCGAAAGACCGCCGACAAGATTTTCAATCAGATAGAATATTTTGCCGGATACGGTTTCAACAAATCTCACAGCGCCGCCTACACCTTGATAAGCTATAGAACCGCGTATCTCAAGGCTAACTATCCGGTGCAATTCATGGCGGCCCTTCTCACAAGCGAAAAGGACAACCTTGACAAGATA
>JACROW010000015.1 GCA_016214245.1 Candidatus Omnitrophota bacterium
AGCGACTCTTAAAATTTACGATACCTTAAGGCGATATACAAGGACGCGAAAACTGGACAATTGTATGCTCTACTGCCAGGTTGAGCGGCCATCGTAAATTTTGGACAGCAAATTAGGATGCCTAATCCTAATTTGCGGCAAGCGGAAGCAATGCACGGAAGTTCCGCCTGCATGCTAAAACGAAAAATTTAAGGGCGAGGGTGAAATTGTTTGTGAATGGCCTTTAGCCTCTCCTTATTTATATGCGTATATATTTGAGTTGTGGATATGTCTACATGTCCCAGCATCTCCTGAACGACCCTCAGATCCGCGCCCCTTTCCAGGAGGTGCGTCGCAAAAGAGTGACGCAATGTGTGGGGCGCTATATCCTTCTTGATACGGGCTTTCTTAGCATATCTTTTGATCATCTTCCAGAACGACTGCCTCGAGACCTTCTTCCCGAGCCTTGTTAAGAATAGATGCGCGTCTTGCCTCTGTTTCAATAGCCGCGGCCTCACCTTCTCCATATATCTTGAGATAGAATTTCGCGCGACTTTACCTATCGGCACCATCCTCTCCTTCGAGCCCTTTCCTTTACATTTTATGAACCCTACATCTAAATTCAGCCCATCTGTGGAAAGCTCCACTATTTCCGAGACCCTCATCCCTGTCGCATAGATAAGCTCCAATGCGGCCTTGTCCCTTATCCCCATCCAGTCCCTTACATCCGGCGCAGCCAAGAGTCTGTCGACTTCGTTTGCACCCAATACATTAGGAAGGGGCCTGATAAGCCTTGGAGATTCCAGGATGCCGGCAACGTCATCTTTCGCAAGCCGTTCCTGAACGAGAAATCTATAGAATACCTTTATCGCCGCAAGCGCCCTTGATATCGAATTGCTTGATAAACCATTGTCCTTCAGATGTAACAGGTGGCTTGTCACATCCTGCCTTTTCACATTATCGATATCTTTTATTCCTTTAGATTCTAGATAATTGATAAAGCGAAAGAGGTCCGCCCTGTAAGAGCTCACTGTATTTTTGCTCAGTCCCCTTTCCACTGAAAGATAATTCAGAAATTCGTTTATCAGCTCTGTCATCATGTCAGAAACGGGTTTGACCCTTTTTCTCTGCCGATCGTCGAAGGCTCGCCATGGCCGGGGTAGATGATCGTATCATCATCAAAAATCAATAATCTTTCCCTTATCGACTTCAGGAGCGCTTGCTCGTCCCCATAGGTGAAGTCTGTGCGGCCTATGCCGCCATTGAAGAGGCAATCGCCGGTAAAGACGATATTATCGTACTTTATTGAGATGGAGCCGGGCGTGTGGCCCGGCGTATGTATTATCTCAAGCCGGAGGCCTCCTAAGTCAACCGTGTCCCCATCTTCCAAAAACTTGCTTGCTCGCGGTGAGGCGAACGGGAATCCAAACATGCTCGATAAATTCTTATTGGAATCCGTAAGAAAATCTTCATCAAGCCGATGTATGTAAATCGGCGCATCGAAATATCCGTTCGCCGCGATGTGGTCTCCATGACCATGGGTATTTAAGATGAACTTTACTTTAAGCTTTTCGCGAACGAGGAGTTCCTTTATCCTGGCCGGTTCAGCTCCGGGATCTATTAGACAGGCATCTTTTATATCCGGGTCTGCAAGACAATAGCAGTTCACGGCCATCGGCCCGACCACTAAACTCTTTAAAATGAACTCAAATCCCTTCCTCAAGCGCCATCCTCGTAACTCACTTTAAGATAATCTTTCACTTTTTTATAGCTGAACTCCCTTTTGATGGCGCGGTCTTCCTTTTCAAGCGTCCTCTTCACGTAGTCCTTGTTCCACTGCGTCAGTTCCTCATTGAATATGATATCCTTAACCTTAACCAATTTATCTATATGGGTTTTAAGCTGATCAGCCTTCTCCTGAACCAATATATTCTGCATATCGCTTAAGTTTCCGATAATCTCTTCAATACATCTCATATCCTTTTTGTGATTTTGGCCGAGGACGCTTATCAATTCGGACTGCCATGACGTCCAGAAGGCGTAGTGTTTTTTATACAATTCCGGCGTCGGCTTCTTCTCGTATTTCCGTACCTGGTAGATGCGCGGCATCTTTACAGGCTCTTTCTTTTTCCTCGTGAACTTCTTCCTCATCGTCTCGCAGCCTGTGAGATTCGCGAGAATGAAAAATATAAGAACCAGCGCAAGTGCCCTCTTCATCATTTCACCCCGCAATAATTTTCTTAAACTCCTCCTCTGTCAGCGTCTTAACGCCTAAGCCTATAGCCTTATCCAATTTTGAGCCTGGCTCTACACCAACGACAAGGTAATCGGTCGATCTACTGACGGTTGAGGAGGGATTGCCGCCCAATCTTCTTATCAGCTCTTCTGCCTCAGACCTCGAAAACGATTGTAATGTGCCCGTTATCACGATGGTCTTGCCTTCCAGCTTGCCGGCACCTTCTTTCTTTTTCACGCCCTGAGACATCCTGACACCTGCATCCTTCAATTTCTTCAATACCTTCGAATTTTCTTTATTTTTAAAGAAGTTGTATATCGACTCTGCCATTACAGGCCCTACCTCATCTATATTGGTCAGTTCCTCAATAGAGGCATCCCGCAGTTTATCTATTGAGCCGAAGTGGTTCGCCAGAAGCCATGCCGCATGTTCTCCAACGTGCCTGATGCCCAGTGCATAGATCAGACGGTTCAGGTCGTTCGACTTGCACTTCTCTATCGCATCGATTAAATTTTGAGCCGATCTCTCCGCCATCCTCTCCAAATTTTTTATATCCTCGAATTTTAGATAAAATATATCGCCGTAATCCTTAACCAATTTCTTATCGACAAGCTGGTTCACAATAGCGTCTCCCATGCCCTCGATGTCCATGGCATTTCTGGATGCGCAATGTAACAGCGTCTCCTTTACCTGAGCAGGGCAGCCGACATTCTCGCATCTTATAGCCACCTCATCCGGAACGCTTACGGCTTTTGAACCGCAGACAGGGCATTTGGTCGGGATGCTAAAGGCCTTCTCCTTACCTGTCCTCTTCTCCTTTACGACACTCAAGACCTTAGGGATTATCTCCCCTGACTTTTCGACATATACCTTATCGCCGATCTTTACATCGAGCCTTGCTATCTCGTCGAAATTGTGAAGCGTTGCCCTCGAAACCGTTGTGCCGGATAAATGGACGGGTTTCAATATCGCGACAGGCGTTATCGTTCCGGTTCTACCCACCTGTATTATTATATCTTTGACTTCGGTCATAGCCTTCTCGGCCGGAAACTTATAAGCGATGGCCCAACGCGGGCTTTTGCTAGTCACGCCCAAGGCCTCTCTTTGTGCTAACTCGTTCACCTTCAACACCATACCATCCACTTCGAATTCCAGCTTGTCCTTCCTTAGTCTCCACGAATTGCAATATTCGATCACCTCTTCTATCGTCTTGCATAATTTGGAATGCGGGCTCACCCTGAATCCGGCCTTTTTTAAATATTCGAGTAGTTCCATGTGCGTCTTCAAGTCTATCCCTTCATAGCGGCCTGCCCCATAGATATAGATATCGAGGTGCCGGGTGGCGACAATTTTTGAATCCAGTAATTTCAATGAACCTGCAGCAGCATTCCTTGGATTCGCAAAGAGTTCCTCTCCCTTCCTCTCCTTATTCTTGTTTATCTCTTCGAACCCCTTCTTCGTCATATATACTTCACCGCGCACCTCTATTACTCCTGAAACTTTTTTAATCTCGTCTCTGAAGACAAGCGGTATGGAACGGATTGTCCTCAAACTGTTTGATACATCATCGCCTTCGATGCCATCGCCTCTCGTCGCACCCCGAACCCATCTTCCATCTTTATATAAAAGTGAGATGCTGACGCCGTCGAACTTCAACTCAACCACATACTCAACCGATTCGGCCTCGAGGCCCTTCTTGACCCTCTTGTCGAACTCTCTAATCTCTTCGGCGGAATAGGTATTATCCATGCTGAGCATCGGGACCATATGCTTCACTACTGGAAATCCCTTTACAGGCTCTCCGCTGACACGTTGGGTCGGAGAATCTTGTGTTATGAGCCCTGGATGGCCATCTTCCAAATCCTTCAATTTTTTATAAAGCTTGTCGTACTCGCGGTCTGAGATCTCTGGTTTATTCAAAACATAATACAGATAGTCATGATGCCGTAGGGCCGTCTTTAACTTCTCTACTTCCTCTTTTATTTTTGATTTTTCCACACTATGCCCCTATCGACAACCTATAGGCCAATTTCACGGGAAGGCCCGCCTTCAGGATCTTGCCTTGCGAAATCCTGATATCATATTCCACCCTTCTTATTTCAATCGTTCTTTTCTCATCATCGTAAATAGCGTAGGATGCCCTCGGATCGCCATCCCGAGGCTGGCCGATACTGCCGACGTTCACAATGTATTTCTTGTAGCTGTCGATTTTGACTTCATGTTCCATTATGTATGCAATGGCCTCATTATTGTAACAGAATACGCCGGGCCTATGCGTATGGCCTACGAAACATAAGTGAGTCTTCTGCAGCCTTGTCGTAAAGTACGCATCGTCCCTATTGAAGATGTAGTTAAATTTTTCAGGAGACTCCAAGGACCCATGCACCAATGTCAGGGTTTCGTCTTCATAGACGACTCTAAACGATTTCAGAAACTCAAGTTCATCCTGACTTAATACGGCTTTCGTCCACAGGATAGCATCTTTGGCGGTCTCAGTAAAATATCCTAAGTCGACGAGGCCCAATACACCCCATTCGTGATTTCCAGCTATTAGAACCTTAGGCTCAAGCGATTTGACCAGCCTTATACAGCCCTGGGGATCTGCTCCATAGCCTACCACATCGCCTATGCACAGATACTCATCTATGCTGTCCTTTGAAAGAGCATCTAAACTAGCTTGAAACGCTTCCAGATTACCATGTATATCGGATATGAGACCATACCGCATCGTTTTAGCTAGAACCTTATGTCGAAGTTCTTAAATTCGCCGGTTGCAGCCGACCATTCGAGATCAACATCTTTGATGCAATGTTTAAGTGCCTCATTTATCTTTTTTAAAAATTCTTTCAGTGTGGATTCCCTGCCTTCGCAAATAGCTTCGACGCGGCCGTCATCCAGATTCTTCACCCAGCCGGCCAAGCTTAAGGAGGCGGCTACGCGTTCGACTGTGTACCTGAACCCTACGCCTTGGACATAACCGGAATAATAAGCGTGAATGCGTTTATCCTTCATCTCTCGCTGCAGGCCGGTTCATTTTGAACTGGCACTAAATCACAATAGTAGAAGTGGCCGTTCCTTAAAACGATTTCCCCCGTCTCATATGATATGCCCTTCTGGAATATTGGCCCGTCATATACAAATGTATGAAATTCTCCGTTCTCACCACAAGGGTCAACGGAAGGAGGCAGTTCTGACAAAAATTTGTGATCGAAACGTCTGCCGACAAATCGCTTATCTAAGATATTTGAATCTATACAGGTGACGACCGCCTTAAAACCCAGATCTATGAACGCGCGAGCAAGCTGGGCTGTATCCTGTTTCCATATAGGAAACATGCCTTTCATTCCAATCTTTGATAGATTATCTTCCCGGTATCTTCTCAAATCTTCCAAAAATATATCACCAAAAACTACGGTGGATACGCCTCTATTCATATATCTCGTTAAGGCTTCCCGCATCTTGGATTCATATTCTTCATTGGAAGAGCTTTTTGAAATGAATACCCTTTCTAAGGGAATTCCCAAGAAGTTAGCCTGTTGTTCAAGTAGAATTCGCCTCACACCATGCATGCTTATTCTATCGTAGCCTTCTGTTATGGTCGTCAATAGCGCCAATATCTCATAGTCATATTTCGTCTTTAGCTCATAGAGGGCCATGGCACTATCCTTGCCGCCACTCCACGCAAATAGAACTTTCTCCCTCATCATTATAATGGTTATAAAATGGTCGGGGCGGACAGATTTGAACTGTCGACCTCTTGGTCCCGAACCAAGCGCGCTAAACCAACTGCGCTACGCCCCGAGATCCCTATATCTTATAGTTAACATAATATTTTAGCACAGAACGATGAGACTGGCAAATAAAAAAGGCTACCAGACCATATCTTCGAGGAAGAACTCCGGGTTTTTAAGGATGGGTTTGTACTGTCTCGGGAAAGGTATAGGAAAAGTCGCAATCTCATATACGCCCACAACAGCCCTAACGCCGGTCATAATTATGCCCTTCAAAAATCCATAGGTCACAGCGGCCATGGGCCCATCGCTATTGTTAACCCTTTGGGTCTGCTCCGGTATCTCTAAGGGTGAGGTGATCACATTGCAGAAGCCGCGGCCTAACTTTTTTAAGGCTGTATCGCAATAGGCTGACCTTGTCGAACTGAATACAAATACAGATATCAATATGATTGCAAATGCTTTCCTTAGCATCTAGACCCTCCTTGTTGATACTAAATATACCACAAAATCATCACATTTTCAAATAACTTTATTAAAATCCCTTCGCCTTTAAAAATTCTTCTGTAATCTTATCGTCCTTTTCTAATCCGCTAGACCTCGCGATATATTTTCCGATGATATCGAACTCTATATTCAATCCATCGCCTCTTCTTTGCAATCCCAAAGTCGTCGCTTCTAAAGTATGAGGTATGAGATAAACATTGAATCTATTCTCTCTTATCCGGCCTATCGTAAGGCTTATGCCGTCTATAGCTATCGAACCTTTTTCAACGATCAGATCGATGAATTCTTCCGGGATAGCAATATCCATCGCGATATCATCGCCAATCCTTCTGGCATCCTTTATCTCGCCGACACAATCTATGTGGCCTAAAACGAAATGGCCGCTGAAAGGAACGCCTGCCTTAAGCGAATCTTCCAAATTGACTAGATTCTTAGTCTTCAAGGTCTTTAAGTTTGTTTTACGAATGGTCTCGTCCACTACATCGAACGATAAGATATCACCCTTCTTCTCCTTCACTGTGAGGCATGCGCCGTTCACTGAAACGCTGTCACCGATATTCACGCTCTTAAATATATCCTTGGATTGTATTGCAAGCTTATATAGGTTTCCAGCCCTGGAGAGCTCATGAACTCGGCCTATTTCCTTAATTATGCCTGTGAACATATTTAAGCCTCTGCTTCTATTAAAATATCTTTTAAAAATCTTTTTATCGTCATATTCTTCAATGTGACAACCTCCCCCATCGTCTTTATGCCGCTGCCTTCGACAGATGTTATCGCATCCCGGCCGCCGATTATCTTAGGAGCTATAAAGAATAAGAATCTATCCGCAAGATGCTCCTCTATCAAACTTGCTATCAACTCCCCGCCGCCTTCGACCAGGATATGCACAATGCCTCGCTTCGCTAAAATTTTAAATAAATCTTTCAATGCGATCCTGCTACCCTTTCCCTTAGCTATTAGAACCTCCGCGCCCTGTTTTTCGTAATTCAATGTTACAAGCGACCTTTTCCTGGTGACGATCACCAG
>JACROW010000035.1 GCA_016214245.1 Candidatus Omnitrophota bacterium
TAGGGAAAGTATATCATGCGGATAACCGATAGTCAAGAAAAATACTATATATTGTGGGCTTGGATTTAAAAGATACGATTGGTAGTGGTCGCGTCTGCAAGGCTCTATTATCTATTTATGAGTCCGGATTATATAAATGAAACCTCGCTTACTTTCCCGCAACACAGCTTTATAGGAAAATGTACGCTTTTTAAAACCGTCCCTCTATGTTTGGCGGGGCTTCTCTTCTTTCTTAGATGCGAGCTCATCCTTTATCTCACTAAGGCCCGCTATCACTGCTATTGCCCCGCCGAAGATCAACATCGCGGGGATAGAGCCTCTCAACACCAGAAGAAAGTCGCCCCACCAGATAATCAGGCCCCAAAGTCCAAGAAGGGAAACGACAGCACCTATGATTACACTCAAATATTTACCCATCATCTCACCTCCAATTTTGTGAAACAAAATTGATCCTGAGAACGCGACGAACAGGAGCGTTCGAAGGACCTCTTATTTTATGAATGTACATATACCATAAATTGAATATCAATGCAAGGGATTTTTTCGGGTCTTCTCTGTCACATGGAACTGCATATATTGCCCGAACATGAGACGGGTCTGCGCATCAATTGCGGGGATCGACCCTATAAACGCAGCTATGGCCGGAGCCAACAGCCATTGTGTAACCATGATAAGACGTTCTTTCGGTTTCACATCTTTGGGCCGCGGCGGCAAGAGCTTCATGCTTATAAGCATGCATATAAATAGGGTCGCGAGTGATATCCTGAAGAGCGCCGCGGAAACGCTTGGAAGATTATACCCTATGGTCATCTGCCTGAAGATTCCTCCGCCAAAGATGAGCGGTAGGGGCGCTATAAATGTCACTATTATCGCCCAGACAGCCCACGTGTAATGGCTCTCCAATATATGGAACGCGCGCCTTATCTTAGTGATAAGAGGTATTTTTTTATTCGCTAGGAATCCCAGCATGACATAAGGAACAGCGTCGTTTCTGTTTATACTGCTTTATTATCGTCGGTATTATGCCTTTCGCTGTGGCCACATCCATTGAGACTGTGACGTAGAGAGGCATGACAGAGTAATCTCCATCGAAATGCAAAAAACATTTCCAGTATATGGCGGAATCATCTGAAATCATATCGGTCGGCCAGTACCCCACTTCAACCAATGTCTTGAAACTCATGCTGTGGCTTGAGAACGTCACGAACTTTTCCAAGCGCATCGTCTCTATCATCTGCATGAAGCTGGAGCCCAATTCTATAACGCGCGCTATGGAACGCGCCTGCCAAATATTATTATGATAAACAGGTATAGGCTGATAACTTGACCTTGTCCTTTTTGGATTTGTGATGTAATGATATGTCAGGCAGCCGAAATAGTCTTTTTCCACGCACGTATCCGCATCGAAACATGATATGATGACATGCTCATAATCAATATGTTCGGAATCCAAAAATTCCTTCAGGACCTTAGCGCCCCACGTGGCATTGGCGCCTTTCGTCTTAACCTCTCCGGTCAACCTATCGGGATGCCTCGTCACTAAAAATTCGTAAAAATTTCTTTTATACCTATCTTTTAGAAAGAGGGCGCTCTCCCACGGATCTACGCCTCCCCTCTCCTCAACGCTTAATATCACCACCATCCTGTCTTTTGGGTAATGGGAATCATTCAAGGCTTCGATAGACGGTATCAGTACATCCAGCCCTTCGTTATATACAGGAAATAATACGGCTTGATAGGTGTTATCATATTCGAGGCCGTTTATTCTGGCCAACCCTTTAGACTCTTTTAGCCAGTCTCTTTTCTTCTCCTTCTCAAGCCTCCTATATGCAAATATCAAAAGCGTAGTAAGATATCCTACCCTGATCGCCCAGTAGAGATCAAACATTATAACGAATATCGCGGCCCACACCGGTCTCACGATGGCGAGGACGATAAGTGCAACCAGCGTAGTCCATGTCAGTAGGCCCGGGATGATCTCAAATATTCGTCTATAAAGAATCTCTTTTTTCATACCTTATCTCGAACTCTTTTTTCAATCTCTGCATCAGCTGATCGAAAAAATTCTGTCTCAAATCCAACCTATATAGGTAAGCCCTATCTTTTGAACTGGTGGAATCAGTAAAATAGAGAGAATCGCTCGCTTCATCGTAAAAGAGGCTTTTGGGGCTTGCGTTAAACTTATATAAGATAACAATGTTTCTTTCCCCTTCGCTGCCGCTCAGTTCCCCAACGTTTATATATTTGTCTGTGACGAATACAATATGCCTGGATTCAGAGTACCAATGCACATCTATTATAGGATCGGGACTAGTCAAAACCTCTTCGACTTTTACAGAGTCTTTGCCTTTGACCAGGCTCTTATCCAAATTCATGTAGATAACCCATATGTGAAATTTGTTAAAATATAAAAGTTTATCCCTGTCCGGAGAAAATTTCTTACCAACTATCATCTCAGGCCAATCGGAATATGATGACAGCCTCTTCATATTAGTACCATCCAAGCTCGACCTGAATAGTCCGGCGCTTGTCATATAATATAAATAATTCTTATCTGAA
>JACROW010000036.1 GCA_016214245.1 Candidatus Omnitrophota bacterium
ATAGGTTAGAGGCGTTCAAGGAAGATCTATTGGTCGCAGATTTGGACATTCCGAGACATAAGGCGATGCCGAAGGTTAAACCGACCGTGGTTCTAAGTGAGCTTAACAATAGGAATAAAGTCGCGATACCGAAAAAAGAGGCCAGGCCGTTGGAGCATGTTGCGGAGGTCTATCAGGCCTTGATATTGGGGCTAAAAGATTATGTCACTAAAAACGGTTTTCAGAAAGTCGTTATAGGTTTAAGCGGCGGGATAGATTCATCTCTCGTGGCAGCCTTGGCTTGTGACGCGTTGGGGAATGGCAATGTGACAGGCGTCTTTATGCCGTCCCGCTATTCTTCCATGGAATCGGAACGGGATGCGAAACAACTGGCCTCAAATTTAGGTATGAAACTGATAACCATATCCATCGAGCAGATCTTTAAGATATATCTCATGGCCCTTGAGCCGCATTTTGCCGGCTTAGAGAAGAATATAACAGAAGAAAATCTGCAGGCGCGTATAAGGGGGAATCTTCTTATGGCAGTATCCAATAAATTCGGCTGGCTCGTCTTGACGACCGGTAATAAATCTGAGATGAGCACCGGGTATGCTACCCTTTACGGTGATATGGCCGGCGGTTTCGCCGTAATTAAAGACGTGCCGAAGACCCTTGTCTATAAATTGGCGAAATACAGGAACGCTCTCAACTTTGTGATACCGGAATCCGTGCTTACCAAAGAGCCGACTGCGGAACTTAAGCCGAACCAGAAGGACAGCGATACCCTGCCGCCATATGAAACGCTGGACAAAATACTCAAGGCATATGTTGAGGAAGATAGGGGTATAACTGAAATCATCCGTATAGGTTTCGATAAAGAGAGTGTGTCGCGAGTCCTAAACATGGTGGACAAGAGTGAATATAAGCGTCGACAATCACCTCCCGGGATAAAGATCACGCTCAAGGCGTTTGCCAAAGACAGGAGGATGCCGATAACGAATATAGATAGGTAGATATTCGTCTTAGCCCATCGGTGAGCTAGAAGAACGAGAGCAAAGATGCCCTTTTAGAAAGCAAAGCATGCTTCGAAAGGGCTTTTTTTATTATATTATACGAGGTTAGAGAAATATGAATAAGGATTTCGAGGATTTCATTGGGAGATTAACTCCTACATTAAGGAAGATAACGCACAAGCTCAACGGCCACTTTTCTTTCTTTGACGACGATGACCTATTTCAAGAGGCCTTGACACATCTATGGGTCTTGTTCCAGGAAGGGAGACTCGACGACAAGACCGATAGCTATATATTGCAGGGTTGTTATTTTCATCTCAAAAATTTCTTGAGAAGAACGAAGGATAAGGCAAAGCTCGTGAGCCTGAATGAACTTATCGGCGAGGAGGATCCGCACTTTTTAGAAGAGGTCCTCGCCTGTAAAGATGCTGCGCCTCCGGAAGGTATGGATGCAGCCCTATTAATGGAAAAGGCCAAGGCGAGCGGCTTAACAGAGAGGGAAATGGCAGTTCTATCCTTTACCTTAGACGGATTGACAGTGAGAGAGATAGGCCAACGGCTCGGCATATCCCATGTCATGGTAGTGAAGATAAGGAAGCGATTGAAGGTTAAATGCAGAATTCTGAAGGAGAACCACAAAGAAGGTTACCAAAACTAAAGTATTTTAACTTGTAGTATTGTAAAACACATTGAAGTGAAATAAAACGAAGGCGTTCTAAAATAGAACTCCTTTTATATTTGACTTGAAGGAGGGACTTTAGATGAAGAGTAAATTTTTAGTTTTAAGCATCATCGCGTTTAACTTATTTAGTTTCACGCTTGTTTACGCTACACCCTCGACTACTTACTGGACGCCGGATACCTCCGATATCCAGCCTTACAGGGTCGTTCACATCACCTATGACAACTATGTAACTCACGACTCAAGCTTCCCGGCCGATTACGGATTGACCGTGGGGGTACTGCCATTCGAAAAACTTCAGATGGAAGTGGGGTACGATATGCTCATGCCCACCAATAAGGATAAATGGCTGCAGGATGGGTCGTATTTTAATGCGAAGATCGGATCGCCTGAAGGGGCGCTCTTTGAAAACTCCCCCGCATGGAATATAGGTATATTCAATGTCGGCTTCACCGAGGATAAGACAGACTATGACATCATGGACGTTATAATAGGTAAGACCCTCCCCTGGAATCTGGGAAGAGTCCATCTCGGTGGATATTACGGGCTCACTGCTACGCTGCAAAAGACAGCAACCGGTGGCGATGGCGACCGCGGAGGGTTCATGATTGCCTATGACAAAGGCTTCTTCCCCGTCAAGGATGATAAAGGAGAATTTAACAGGTTCGTCTTGGCCGCAGATTATGCAACAGGCAAGAATGCAATCGGTGGAGGCGGTGTCGGCCTTTACGTTTACTTTACGCGCGACATCTCTCTCCTCACAGGCCCGGTCTGGTTCAACGACTCTGATCTAAACGGCGACCTGAAATGGACTCTTCAGTTGGATGTCAACTTTAAGTTTTAAATATAGAGGAGGTTAATATGAAATGGAATTTCTTTGTTTTTCTAGCGAGTCTGGCGTTAGCCGTTTGTTTCTTCTCGCCTATGGCTACGGCTTTTCCAAATCCTGATCCATCGGGTTCGAGCACA
>JACROW010000017.1 GCA_016214245.1 Candidatus Omnitrophota bacterium
AAGGTCAAGGCCGAAAGAAATAATATACTGTTAGAGATTCAGAACAAATTATCGAGAGAAGCGAACGAGAAGTCTATCGGGACTGTGCAGGAGATCTTAATCGATGGGGTGAATCCGAAGATCGCCAGCGGCCTGACTGGCAGGACGAGGACGAATAGAATTGTGCTCATCAATGGTGAAGGCTCGCTAGTAGGCAAATTCATTCGCGTGAAATTCAAAGACGCAACATGCAGCACATTGAGAGGAACAGCGCTTTGAAGATACGATTGTTTGTGTTGATTTTAGTCTTAGTAATTCAAATAGGGGCCAATGCCGAAGGCGCCGGCGCGGTTTCTTACGCCTCGGTCGAGAAGCTATTTCTAAAAGGCGATTACGCGAGGGCTGCAAAAGGGGCGGAGGAATTTATAGAATCATCATCGGCATCCAGGCGCGAGAAGGAGGAGGCGGGATATATTAAGGCCTTGAGCCTTCTTAAAACGGGGCGGTTTAAAGATGCGCGTGACAGCTTCAAACAATTTTTATCCAAATATCCTAAATCGAAAAGGGCTTTCGATATAGAAATCGGGATCGGTGACACGTATCTTTTGGAAGGCGATGTAGATAAAGCCGCCAAGATTTATCAGGATATCCTGGCTCGCTATCCGAATGATAGGAATATAGTAATAGTTCATCATAGATTAGGGGATTGTCACAAACGGATCGGGTCAAATGAAAAAACGATGGAATATTTCTCAATTCAGGTCGGATCTTTCAAAAATAGAAGGAATGCGGAAAGATACGCCGCCAAACTATCGGGAGAAGGTTTCGACAGCTTCGTAGAGACACCAGCAGCTTCAGGCGATGAATTATATCGGGTCAAGATCGGCAGATACCAGTCCAGGGAAGAGGCTCGGGATTTGGAATCTAAGCTAAAAGAACGCGGTTACAGCACTAAGATATGCCCTTAAAATTTAAAAAGAGTATTATCATCTTCATCGTCGGGCCTACGGCCATCGGTAAGACCCGCCTCGCAGTGAAACTCGCAAAGCGGATTCACGGAGAGATCATCTCCTGTGATTCGATGCAGGTCTATAAGGGGATGCGTATTTTAAACCAGGTCCCTACTATATCGGAAAGAAATGGCATCAAGCACCACTTGGCAGGTGTTACAGATCCAGAAAAAGAATATAACGCAGCCATTTTTAGCAAGAAAGCAGTTAGATCGATAAGATCTATAATAAAAAAAAGAAAGGTGCCCATAGTTGTCGGCGGCAGCGGCCTATATGCCAAGGCGCTTATCGACGGCATATTCCCGTCGCCGAAAGCTGACTCTGCATTCAGAAGTGATATGAATGCGTTCGTCGCGCGCCATGGGAGCCCGCGTCTCTATAAAAGATTATCGAAGATAGATGCGTCTGCAGCCAAAGCAATTCACCCGAATGATGCGAGGCGCACCATAAGGGCGCTCGAGATTTATCATTCCACAGGAAAGACGATGACAGAATTGAAGAGGGAGACGAAGGGGCTGACGGATACCAACGATATAAGGATCTTCGGGTTCACTATGCCAAGGGAAGATATATATGAAAATATAAATAGGCGGGTCGATAAGATGTTCGGGGAAGGGATCGTGAACGAGGTCAAGGCCTTAAAGAAGAGGAATTTGAGCAAGACCGCAAAGGCTGTCTTAGGCTTTAAAGAGATCACGGGATACCTCGACGGAGAAAATGATTTGGAGACCGCTAGAAAACTTCTCAAGCGGAATACGAGGCGTTTCGCGAAGCGGCAGCTGACATGGTTCAGGGCGGATAAGAGGGTCAAATGGTTCGACCTGAAGAAATATAACGATTCTGCCATCATTAAAAATATAACCAAAGAGGTTGTTTAAGAATGGAGCAGGCGATTTTAGTTACAGTGGATTTCGGTAAGAGAGAGGATTGGACCGCCGAGGAGCGTTCGCTTGAATTGAGGGAACTCGCCCATTCAGCAGGCACTAAGGTTATGAGGGAAGAGATAGTGCATAGGCTAAAGCCCGATCCTGGATATTTCATCGGCACAGGAAAGGCCGAAGAGCTGGCTAAGATATGCGCTGATAAAGGAATAAAAGTAGTGATATTCAACAATGACCTGACCGGGACGCAGCAGAAGAATTTAGAGGATGCAATAATGACGAAGACGATAGACAGGACCCAGCTTATCCTCGATATCTTCGCTAGGCGGGCGCATTCCAACGAGGGAAAGGTCCAAGTTGAATTAGCCCAGCTTTTATATCTCTTGCCGCGGCTCACAGGGAAAGGGATATATCTCTCAAGGCTCGGAGGCGGTATAGGCACGAGGGGCCCCGGCGAGCAGAAACTTGAGGTCGATCGGCGTAAAATCAGAGCCAGGATAACCAGATTGGAAAATGTTTTGGAGGATTTGAGCTCAAGGCGCGCCATGATGAGAAAGAAGCGCGAGAGATTCTCGATCCTCACTATCGCCATAATCGGCTACACCAATGTCGGAAAGTCCACGCTCTTGAACGCCCTGACAGATTCTAATGTTATAGTCGAGGATAAGCTCTTCTCGACGCTCGATCCTACGGTGAGAAGATTCATCCTGCCCAATAAACAGAAGGTCTTATTTGTAGATACAGTCGGATTTCTGGACAGGCTTCCCCATCACCTGGTAGAGGCATTCAAGGCAACCTTGGAAGAAGTCGTTGAGGCGGATTTACTTTTGCATCTTGTTGACATAAGCCATCCGAAGGCAGCGGCACAATCGGACGCTGTCTATCGGGTGCTGGATAGTATTGGCGCAAAGGATAAGACAATTTTAACGGTTTTGAATAAGATAGATAGGATT
>JACROW010000024.1 GCA_016214245.1 Candidatus Omnitrophota bacterium
AAGCCTCAAGATGTTAGAATCTATGGAATCAATTGCTTTGCGCAGTTTCTGTATCTTCATTGCCGCTCTCCGTTTTAGGCGAATCACTTGCCTCTTGCGAAACCAGTTTCCCTGTATCCGTATCCACAACCTGAGGATTCGCTTCCTCTTTGATAAAATCAAGGTCGCTCTCTTTAAACTCTTTCAGCTTGGGAAGCTCTTCGAGTGACTTAAGGCCGAAGCGTTCCAGAAACTCATTCGTCGTGCCATAAAGTATGGGCCTCCCGGGCGTCTCGAGCCTGCCTCTCGACCTTATGAGTAAGCGCTCCTCAAGCGTATCTAAGACGCCGTCTACATTCACGCCCCTGATGGCCTCTATTTCGCTTTTTGTTATAGGCTGTTTATACGCTATGATGGCCAGCGTTTCGAGGCTCGGCCCTGTGAGCCTGTCCGGGGTTTTCTTATAAAGGGCGGATATCCATTTACTATATATCGGATCGGTCAGCATCTGGAATCCGCCGGCTATCTCTTTTATGCTGAAGCTCCTGTTCGAAGATGCATACTCATTGTTCAATTCTTCTATAAGAGACCGTATCGTCGTGGGCTCTATATCAACCAACACCTCTTTAACGGTATTGATGGATATAGGGCCGTCGCTGACGAATAAAATTGCTTCCAAGGCCCTCTTCGCTTCGTCTCTATCCATTGCTGCCTGCCTTCATCGCTTCAATATTACGCGTTATCTCTATCTCGCTGAATGGCGAGGCCTGTCTGGCCACTATCTCCTTCAATCTGATGAGCTCCAACACAGCCAGAAATGTGGTGATGATCTCCATCTTGCTCTTGGCCACTTTAAAAAGATCGCCAAAATTTATCGCTGTCTTCTCGACCAATAGATGCAGGATATCATGTATCTTCTCTGATACTGTGTATTCATCCTTGATGACCTCATGAAATATATCCTTTGGTATATCTTTTAAGACCTTGGTGAAGGCGGTTATGAGGTCGAAGAGGCTCGCCTCAAAAAAATCGTCACTGGTTACCGGGACCTTATCTTTATCCAGAGATATCCTCGCGAAGAAATGTTTCTGTTTGGATTCCATATGCGAAAGCTCGGCAGCAGCCTCTTTGAACTTCTTGTACTCTAATAACCTCTTCACGAGTTCGGCCCTCGGGTCCTTCTCTTCCTCTTCAGGGGCCGCCTGATCAGGCGGCAGGAGCATCCTTGACTTTATGTGCATCAGCGTAGCCGCCATGACCAAAAATTCACCCGCTATATTCAGGTCCAACAATTTCATGAACTCCAGATATTCCAGATACTGGTCGGTGATCTTTGCTATCGGGATATCATATATATCGATCTCTTCCTTCTTTATCAGATAAAGGAGCAGGTCGAGCGGTCCTTCAAACACCTCGAGCTTTACTTTATAGGTCATAGGCCTTTATAATGCAAGATTGATAAGCCGCTTCACTTCGCCAATAGTCTTGGATGCGGCCTCGCGGGCTTTTCTTCCACCATCTTTTATGATATCTTCCACCTTAGAATCCGATAATGCCTTACGCTTCTCTCTTATCGGCTCAAGATAGTCTATTAAAATCTTGGAAAGGCGCTTCTTACATTCGGTACAGCCGATAAGCGCGTTCTCGCATCCGCGCCTTACCTCTTCAACCACCTTTGGGTCCGCGAATGCCGCATAGTAACTGTGGACGGTGCAGATATCCGGGTGGCCCTTATCAGTCGTGTGTATGCGCTCAGGGTCTGTCACCATCTGGCCAACCTTCTTCGTTATCACTTCCGGGGTGTCCGAAAGTGCAATATAATTTCCGTAGCTCTTTGACATCTTCCGGTTATCTATGCCGAGTAATTTCGGTATCTTAGTCAGGATAGGCTCCGGCTCGGGAAAGAGATGCTTCTTATATAAGCTGTTAAATTTGCGTATGATCTCACGCGTCAATTCCAGATGCGGCAGCTGGTCAATGCCGACAGGGACCGCATCGGCTTTATAAATCGCTATGTCTGCCGCCTGTAAAACCGGGTATCCTAAAAATCCGTATGTGGTGAGCTCCCTTCCTTTCAGCTCACGCAATTGCTCCTTATAAGTCGGGCATCGTTCGACCCACGCCAACGGCGTCAGATCAGAAAAAACACTTGCGAGCTCTAGATGTTCCGGAATATGCGATTGAACGAATATCGTGGACTTATCGGGATCCAGCCCAGAAGCGACGAAATCGCGGGCCAGTTCATATGTATTCTCTTTTATATCCTGCGGGTGCTCGTACTCGCTCATAAGGGCGTGCCAATCCGCTATCATATAGAAACACTGATACTGGTTCTGTAGTTTCACTCAATTATTTAAAGCGCCGGCTAAATGGCCCAGATGAAGCTTCCCTGTAGGCCTCATCCCGCTTAGTATTCTCTTATTCACATTAATCCTTCCTCGAATCTAAACGCCTTGCAACCTTCTCAATACCATAGACCTCTATGAGGTCCCCTGCTTTTATATCATCGTGCCTCTCGAGGCCGATTCCGCATTCGAACCCTTCAGCAACTTCACGCACATCATCTTTGAACCGTTTTAAAGAGGCTATTCTACCTTCATATATAACGGATTTATCTCTTAAAAGTTTTGCTATGCCGGTTCGGACGATCTTACCCTTAACCACAGACGAGCCCGCAATAGTTCCTGCCTTTGAAACCTTGAATACCTGCACCACCTTCGCCCTTCCGACAAATACCTCTTTCGAATAAGGCTCCAGGAGCCCCTCCATGGCGGCCATGACATCCTGAATCGCCTCATATATTATTCCATAAATCTTTATCTCGATGCCTTCTTTCGCGGCGATCTCCTGTGCACCCTCCTCGACCTTTACGTTAAACCCCATCACAACGGCATTTGACACAACGGCGAGCATTACGTCAGATTCATTTATGTTGCCGACATCAGCGTGTATGATGTTCAACTTCACGTCCTTGGTGTTCAGCTCCGAAAGAGACTGCTGTAAGGCCTCGATCGAACCTTGGACATCGCCTTTCAGGACTATCGCGAGTTCCTTAGCGACGCCCTCCTTCATCTGTTGATAGAAATCTTCCAATGTTACTCTTTTCGAGAGCCTTAACCTTCGAGCACGCTCTTCATCCTGTTTTAGTAATGATAATGTCCTCGCCTTCTTTTCATCCTTGACCACAAAGAACTCATCGCCGGCCATTGGGACGCCTGAGAGTCCCAGGATGCTGACAGGTTTTGAAGGCGGCGCCTCTTCTATCCGCTCGAGCTTATCATTCATCATCGCCTTGATCCGGCCATAATACATCCCACTCAATACCATATCGCCGACACGCAATGTCCCGTTCTTCACAAGGATTGTCGCGACAGGTCCTTGTCCGCTCGAAAGCTTTCCTTCTATCACAACGCCTCGGGCCCTCAGGCGCGGATTTGCCTTCAGCTCGAGCATCTCAGATTCCAAGAGGAGCATCTCCAGAAGCTTATCAACGCCCTCTCCTGTCTTGGCTGAAACAGGCACCGCGATCGTCTTGCCGCCCCAATCCTCACTGGTCAGACCAAGCTGGGATAGCTGTCCTTTTACCTTCTCCATATTGGCATTCGGCAGATCGCATTTATTCAGCGCGACAACTATAGGAACCCCGGCTGCCCTTGCATGGTCCACAGCCTCTTTGGTCTGCGGCATCACACCGTCATCCGCCGCTATAACCAGCACAACTATATCGGTTGCGTTCGCGCCGCGCGCCCTCATCGCAGTAAAAGCCTCATGGCCCGGCGTATCGAGAAAAGTGACGGATCCATTCTTAAATTTCACAGCATACGCCCCTATATGCTGGGTTATCCCGCCCTTCTCTTTATCCGCAACGCGCGTCTTCCTTATGAAATCCAGAAGGCTCGTCTTCCCGTGGTCCACATGGCCCATGAACGTAACTACCGGTGGACGGCCCACGATGTGCCTTATATCCTGTTTTTCCTCCAGCTCTCTATGTTCCTTTATAATCTGGTCTTCTATCTTCGGCGGTCTTTTAAATTCGTATCCATAATCTTTCAATATGCCTTTAACCACATCTTCGCCGAGGCTCTGGTTTATCGTCGCAAACACTTTCTTGGCCATCAGGTTGACGATCAATTCATTGGCCTTCACGCCTATCTTCAAGGCAAGCTCCTTCAGCGGGATCGGCGTATCGAGCTCCAGGACTTTCGGCCTTATCTCTTCAACGGGCTTGGGTTCCTCAACCGGTGTTATCTCTATGGCGGGCTTTGCCTCTTCTTTCAGCGCTATCTTTTCTTTTTTAAGCAGCCTTTTAACGGCTATCTTCTTTTTTGCGGCCGGGGCCAATTCTTTTGTCTTCTTTGGCACTTCGACTTTGCCCTGCCTTGGTTTCGGCTCTTTGATCTTAGCCGTTGCCGGCTTCTTCTTTCTGACTTCTTTACCTTTTGTTCTTTTCAACATAAATCCTATTTCAGTTCATTAGCGGATTTTATAACCTTCTCCGCCGTTTTCTTCCCGATGCCTTCAAGCTTTGTCAGATCATCTATCGTCAGTTTTTTTATCTTGGCTACTGTGTCATATCCGGCCGCTATCAAAATTTTTTCGGTCTTCTTTCCGACACCATCGATATCAGTAAGTTCGAATTCTGCCTTCTCG
>JACROW010000025.1 GCA_016214245.1 Candidatus Omnitrophota bacterium
GCCTCTTCCGTGAAGGCACCCTTCAATCTGCTTCCGTAGACCGCGTCTGTGGATACCTGAACGAAGAGCCTGACTAGGTGTCGCTTGGCAGCCTCCAATAGCACGTGCGTACCGAGCATGTTCGTCTTAACAAAACAGTCGGGATCCTGTATTGATCTGTCGACGTGGGTCTCGGCTGCGAAGTTTATGACGGCATCGCAGCTTTTTACAAGGCGCTCCACCAATTTAGCGTCGGCTATATCACCTTTTATAAATCTGTAATTTTTATTACTCTGGCAATCTTTCAGATTCCCAAGATTACCGCAGTAGGTAAGCTTATCGAGGTTTATGATATGATAATCTCTATACTTATTCAGGATATGTCGAATAAAATTGGAGCCGATGAATCCGGCCCCGCCTGTAACGAGCAGTCGCTTCATATGCAGTTAGCTCTCTTAGCTTCGCTCTTCGCCACCAGATTGTTCGCCCTCAAAAGCGAGTCGAAGGTGCCGGAATCGGTCCACCACCCATCTAAGATGCTATAGGTAAGCTCTCGTTTCTTCAGATATGCGTTATTGACATCCGTTATCTCGAGCTCGCCTCTCTTTGAAGGCTTAAGTCCTTTTATTATATCGAAGACCTGATTATCATACATATATATGCCTGTGACGATATAGTCGGACTTTGCCTTCTTCGGCTTCTCCTCGATTGATACTATCCTTTTACCTTCGAGTTCGACAACACCGAATCTCTCCGGATCATCGACTTTCTTTATTAGAATCTTGGCGCCCTTTGGCTGAAGCCTAAATTCATCGACGCTTCTTTTTATGCCCTTCTCTATTATGTTGTCGCCCAGTATGACCACTATCCTGTCGTTGTCCGCAAAGTGTTCGGCCAGGCTCAACGCTTCCGCTATGCCGCCCTCGCCTTCCTGATATGTATAATTTATATGCTTTAAGCCGAACTCCGCGCCGTTCCCCAAAAGCCTTAAGAATTCGCCTGCGTGCCTGCCACCCGTCACAATCAATATATCTTTTATTCCGGCATCTACGAGGGTTTGGATAGGATAATATATCATCGGCTTGCAAAATACAGGCAATAAGTGTTTGTTCGTTATTTTTGTCAGGGGGTGTAGCCTCTTACCCAAACCTCCTGCCAAAACCACTCCTTTCAAGCGCATAACTTATTTCCTCCAATCATATGGTATCGCATTATCATGGGGATCAAGCCTAAACTCATCCGGATCTTTGTGGCTGTAGGGTTTGGTTGGCGTATTTATGACTATAGCCTCGCAATCGCTTATGCCTTTAAAACCATGGTAGAACAACTTCGGTATGTGAACTAGTATTGGCTCTTCCAAGCTTAAGATAAATTCATTTATTTCCTTATACGTTGCTGATCTTATTCTCGCATCATAAAGCACCAGCCTTATCTTCCCATGCACGCAGGCGAAGTTATCATCCTGTATTTTATGATAATGCCATGCCTTGACAACACCAGGTTTGGCGGTAGTCATATAGACCTGACCAAACGATTTAAATATTTCATCATCGCACCGCAATATCTCCATTAACATGCCGCGGTCATCCGGGATTATTTTAAGCTTCTTTACCTTGACGCCGTCTATCACGTCTATCTTCTTCCTATACCGAGATATCTAAACCCGAGCTTCTGCAATTCTTCAGGGTCATAAATATTTCTGCCATCCACTATTACTGGCTGCCGCATCAACTTTTTTATCTTCTTAAAATCCAATTCCTTAAACTCATTCCATTCCGTAGCTATGATGAGGCAATCGCTATCCTTGCTGACCGCGTATGCATCTTTGCAGAATTCGATCCCCGCATTTTTACCAAAACTGGATATGCCCTCTTTAGCCAGCGCCCTCTTCGCCTTATCCATTGCTTCCGGGTCATAGATCTTCACTCTTACGCCCTCTCTTTTGAGCATCGATATTATCTCCAACGACGGCGCGCTTCTAATATCATCCGTGTCAGGCTTAAATGCGATCCCCAATATCCCTATCGTCTTCTTGGATAGATTCCAGAGAAGCCCCTCTATCTTTTTTACCACCATCCTCTTCTGATATTCATTCACCTTCTCTACTTCCTTCAATATGCCGAAATCGTAGCCGCATCTTTCGGCGATTTTTACGAATGCCGACAGGTCCTTGGGAAAACATGAACCGCCGAATCCTATTCCGGCATTCAAGAACTCTTTTCCGATCATCTTGTCGAGCCCCATGCCGGTACTGACCTCAACGAGATCTGCCCCTACCATATCGCAGATATTCGCTACGGCATTTATAAAGGATATCTTTGCGGCGAGAAACGAATTCGACGCGTGCTTTATGAGCTCTGCCGATTTTATATCCGTTACGACGATCGGTGCCTTGAGGGGCTTATATAATTCAACCAATAAGTCACGCGCTCTTTTTGATTTGACCCCTATAACTATCCTGTCCGGATGCATGAAGTCTTCGATGGCAGAACCCTCTCTCAAGAATTCCGGATTCGACGCGACATCAAATCTTACATTGCGCGAATTGAAGACCTTTATAGTATGCTCAACCCACTCACCCGTATTGACGGGGACAGTGGATTTCTCTACGATAAGGCGGTAGGACGGCATCGAGAGCGCTATCTCCCTCGATACATGCTCGACATAACTCAAGTCCGCTTCGCCATTATCTCTCGGTGGGGTGCCGACTGCAATGAATATAATTTCTGATTTCCTTACGCCACCCTTCAAACCTGAACTGAAATAAAGCCTCCCTTCTTTTTTGTTACGCTTAACCAACTCCTCAAGGCCCGGTTCGTATATGGGCATCATGCCTCTTTGGAGTTTTCCTATCTTCTCCTCATCATTATCTACGCAGATGACCTTGTTCCCCAGGTCTGCAAAGCACGCGCCGGTTACCAACCCGACATGTCCAGAGCCGATTATACAGATATTCATGCCATACCTTTCTTTTTTAAGTTAGCTTGGGTATAGAATTATAACATAATATTAAGGAAGAGGACAAGGAAAAAATGGGTGATTATAGA
>JACROW010000016.1 GCA_016214245.1 Candidatus Omnitrophota bacterium
AACATTATCAGACCCGTACATCGGCCAGATCTCCATGTTCAAGGTACTCTCAGGACGGCTTCAATCCAATACAGGATTTTACAATGTATCTAAAGGGACGAAGGAAAAGATAGGACAGATCTTCAGCCTTTTGGGGAAGGCTCAGGCCCCGCTCGAATCTGTTCAGGCAGGCGATATCGCCTGTGTGGCTAAATTGAAAGAGACCTCGACAGGCGATTCCTTGAGCGATGAGAAGAGCCAGATAAAACTTGATGATATCCAATTTCCTGAACCTGCAATATCATTCTCGCTTACGCCGACGACGCGACCCGATGAGGATAAGATATCGACCGCCCTGCATAAGCTGACTGCCGAGGACCCCACGTTCGCGGTCACAAGGGATGAGCAGACGAAAGAGTTAATCGCCTCCGGCATGGGCGATATGCATATAAATATCATGATCAATAGGATGAAGGTCCGATACGGTGTCCAGGTAGATATAGGGACACCAAAAGTAGCATACAAGGAGACGGTTACGGCAAACGGAGATTCGCAATATAGGCACAAGAAGCAAACCGGAGGCGCAGGCCAATTTGCAGAGGTTTGGATGCGCATCGAGCCGTTGCCCAGAAGTGCCGGATTCGAGTTTGTTGATGAGGTAGTAGGCGGCGCCATACCGAGGCCCTTTATAGTCAGCTGCGAAAAAGGCATAAAGACAGCGCTTCAATCCGGCGTCCTGGCAGGTTTTCCTGTCGTTGATGTAAGGGCGATAGTTTATGATGGAAAGACGCATCCGGTAGATTCAAAAGATATAGCATTTCAGATTGCAGCGCGGCAGGCATTCAAGGAATCCATGCAGAAGGCAAAGCCGGTCATATTGGAGCCCATAATGGATGTTGTTGTCTTCGTGCCGGACGAATTTATGGGTGACATAACAGGAAGCCTCAACTCCAGGCGCGGCAGGATTATGGGCATGGAGCCCGGCGATGGCGTTCAGACGATAAAGGCGAAGGTGCCGTTGGAAGAGATGTATAAATATGTCAATGAGCTAAAGTCCATCACCGGAGGAAGAGGCACATATGCGATGAGCTTCTCGCATTATGAGGTGGTGCCGTCCAATTTGGCTCAAGCGATAATGGAGAAAGCGAAGCAGACGAAGAAAGAGGAATCGGAAGGATGATAATATGAGCGGACATTCGAAATGGGCGACCATAAAACACAAAAAGGCCGCTACTGATGCAAAGCGGGGGCAGCTGTTTACCAAACTTATAAAAGAGGTAACCGTAGCCGCAAGGGGCGGCGGAAATCCTGAGACGAATCCCAGGCTAAGGGTCGCTATCGAACGCGCCAAGGAATCCAGCATGCCGCAGGACAATATCGAACGCGCCATAAAAAAAGGGACCGGACAGCTTGAGGGCGTCAGCTACGAGGATGTGACCTTGGAGGGTTACGGGCCGGGCGGCATCGCCATCTATATCGAGGCATTGACGGATAATAAAAACAGGACTACCAGCGAGGTCAGGACTATCTTTGCCAAGAAAGGCGGGAATATGGCCGGCGCAGGCTCTGTAAGCTGGATGTTCGAGAAGAAGGGCTATATAGTTGTAAGTAAAAAGACTATCGACGAGGATAAATTGATGGGCATAGTATTGGATGCCGGTGCGGAGGACATGGTCACAGAGGAAGAGAACCATGCAGTAAAGACCGAGCCGCAGGATTTTTATAAGGTGAAAAAGGCCCTCGAGGATGCAGGCATAAAGACGGAATCAGCCGAGATCACGCTCGTCCCAAAGAGCACGGTGAAGGTCACGGGTGGGGATGCGAAGAAGGTATTGGATTTGGTCGATGCCATCGAGGAGCACGAAGACGTGCAGAATGTCTACGCGAATTTCGACATACCGGATGAACTATTGAAGGAATAATGAGAATTCTCGGCATAGACCCCGGTTTGAATATAACCGGCTACGGCATTATAGACGGTAAGACGCTCAAACTTATCGAAGCCGGAATAATAAAGACCGTGCCCAAAACGCCGATTAAAGACAGGCTCAAAAAGATATACGATTCAGTATCAGAGATTATACTTGAATACAAACCATCTGTCCTGGTCCTGGAGAAGATATACTCTCATTATAAACATCCTGCCACGGCGATACTTATGGGACACGCAAGGGCAGCCGTATGCCTGGCATGCGGGATGCATAATCTGGAACTGATAAATTATCCCTCTACAAGGATAAAGAAGGCTATCACGGGAAACGGCCATGCATCCAAATATCAGATCCAAAGGATGGTTCAGAACTTTTTGAATTTAGATAAACCGCCGGTCCCAATCGATATTAGCGATGCCCTTGCAGTGGCTATAAGCTATTGTTTCATAGAGCGCCGTATGGGTCCCAGATGATATCGCACATAAAAGGCACCATAAGGAAGAGGAAAGATTACAGCATCGTCGTGGATGTCAACGGCATCTCTTACGAGATATTGATTCCCCCTGCCGTGATGAAGTCGATAGATAAGGCGAAATCAGAAGACGGCACAATCGATCTTGTGACCTACCATTATTACCAGATGGATCCCTCGAAGGCAATGCCGGTCCTGATAGGATTTTCGAATGAGATAGAAAAAGAGTTCTTCGAGCAGTTCATAACCGTCTCCGGCGTTGGGCCAAAGGCAGCGTGTAAAGCCTTAAGCCTATCATTCTCAGTCATAGCCGACGCAATAGATAAGGGCGACATGTCGTTACTAAAGACGCTGCCGGGGATAGGCGAGCAGAAGGCACGCGACATAATCGCAAAGCTTCAAGGCAAGGTCGGCAAGTTCGGGCTTATACAGGATAGGAACTTAGGGGAATATCCGAAGATAAAAGAGGATATAAAGGAGGAGGCGCTAAGCGTCCTTCTTCAGCTGCAGTACAAAAGAGGAGAAGCCAAAGAGATGGTGGAAAAAGCGGTCAAACGTAATCCTGGAGTCTCTTCCTGTGAAGATATTTTGAACGAAGTGTACAAAGGCTCAAAGGTACAATAGAGATGGGTAAAAAATCTAATGTCGAGATGGATGGCAGAAAAAAATTGATTTCGAACCAGGAGACCGAAGAGGATCTGATTCTAAATATATCCCTTCGGCCCAGAAGTTTGAAAGATTTCGTCGGCCAGAAAGACATCGTTGAGAATCTGAAGGTGTCATTAGAGGCGGCGAAGAAGAGGGGCGAGCCTTTAGAGCATATATTACTATCCGGCCCCCCCGGTTTAGGTAAGACATCTCTCGCCCATATCATTGCTCACGAGATGGGCACCAAGATCACTGCTACGAGCGGACCCGCGATAGAAAGGGCCGGCGACCTCATAGGCATACTGACGAACCTTTCAAAAGGTGACATCCTCTTTATAGATGAGATCCACAGGCTTTCGAAGACGGTGGAAGAGTTCATATATCCCGCGATGGAAAATTTCGAGATAGATTTTGTCATCGACAAAGGCCCGTATGCGAAGACGATAAAGTTTAATCTTAAACACTTCACGTTAATCGGCGCCACCACGCGGGCCGGGCTTTTGACGGCGCCGTTACGGTCCAGATTCGGGATCTTTCACTATTTGGATTTTTACGAGATAGATGATCTCGTTAAGATAATAACACGCTCCGCCAAGATACTGAACATCACAGTCGACAAAGACGCTGCCGAAGAGATCGCGCGGCGTTCAAGGGGGTCGCCAAGGGTTGCGAATAGACTTTTACGCCGTGTCAGGGATTGGGCTGAAGTCAAAAGGGATGGAAAGATAACTCTGGAGGCGTCCTTCGAGGCCATGAAGAGCCACGGCATAGACACTATGGGCCTCGATAACATCGATAGAAAGGTAGTCAGCGTCATCTACGAGTCTTTTAACGGCGGTCCCGTTGGCATAGAGTCTATTGCGGCGACCTTGAACGAAGAGCCGGATACGATAGTCGATATCGTAGAGCCGTTTTTGTTACAGATAGGTTTCTTAAAGAGGACACCCCGCGGAAGGGAACTTACAAAGCTTGCAT
>JACROW010000061.1:0-11358 GCA_016214245.1 Candidatus Omnitrophota bacterium
GGTATAATCTATCTCGTGCTTTAATCCGAATTGCTTGGCGTGAGGAATTCTTTTCGTGAGTAGCCACCCCATCTTTTTATCATAGCCGACCCTTTCCGGGATCCCGGCCAGAAATGTGATGATATGCGTTCTGTTCGTTGGATGCAAAATTATAGCCAGGTCGAATCTGTGCCGGTGCAGATTCAATATAAAAGTCAAGTTTCCCAAAATGCCTTTTTCAGCTTCCTCCTTATCATAGATTATAACCTCATTTAGATAAGGATTCCCTTCCACTACCTCCCGGCAATATGGCTGGACCATGAATGCGATATGACTTGCGGGCTTTGCCTCCCTCACAGCCTTTATGACAGGCGTCGATAAAAGGACATCTCCAATTCTATCTAACCTGATTATTAAGATTTTTTTATCCATATCCTTCTACCATCATTTTCGCAGTATCGAAAACCTCGTCCGGGGAAATCAGCTTCATGCACTCGTAATTATAGCGGCAGGTTGCGCTTTCGCACGGGGAACAGAAGAGCTCTTTTTTTATCACCGCGTCGAATTCTCCTGTCGGCCCATATTTCTTTGGGTCGGTCGGCCCGAAGAGGGCCAGGACCTTCGTCCCGGAGGCGCAGCCCAGATGGAGCGGTGCACTATCGTTCGTTATAAGAAGCCCTGCCCTTTTTAGAAGGCTTGCCAGCTGACGGATATTCGTCATATTGGCAAGATTATGCGCCTTCTTCTTCATCTTGCTCATTACCGCCTTAATGATATCCTCATCTTCCTTCAAACCTATGAATACCACATTAATTTTACATTCATCGATGAGCCTGTCGCATACCTTGGCGAAGCTGTCTTGCGGCCACCTCTTCAAATGGCTTTTAGCGCCTGGGCTGACTACTACTATCGGCTCACGAATATTATATTCCTTCAACAAATTTGAAATATATTCCTCATCTTCCACTGGAATATATAGGTAAGATCTTTCACTTAGGTTTCCTATTCCTAAAGAGTTCAATCTGTATAGATGCCGTTCTTTCCTGTGGACCAGTTCCTTCGGGAATTTCTGGATAGTGCCTGTCCTATACCTTGGCCCGAGTAAAATCGGAAATATAGTATTTCTCAAATCCACGACGAGATCATACTTCATCTTTTTAAGCTTCAGCTGCAGCCGCCTCTTCTGTATTATCGGCATATGTTTGTCATAGATTATAAGCTTGAAAACCTTAGGGTCATGATCGAATATCTCTTTTCCATTCGGCCCGACCATGACATCTATCCTCGCCGTGGAAAATTCCTTCGCAAGGGCTCTTATCACCGGCGTCGTGAGGATGATGTCGCCAACATTGCTTAAGCTGATGACCAGAATGCGTTTAACTTGGGATTTGTCTATTATCATTTTGCATTAACATGTTGCTTGCTGTTTGGAATACGTCCTCAACCGTTATCGCCTGCATACACCGATTGTCTCTGCATGTAACATCGTAGCAGGGTATTTCACATCCGGTATCCTTATAGATAACCCGATATTTGCCGCTGCCATACGGCCCTGTGATCGCGGGTGATGTTGGGCCGAATAAGGCTATCACCCTAGTCTTCATGGCTACTGCTATATGCATAGGCCCTGTATCATTGGCTATTGCCAAATCCGCCCTTTTCAGTAAAGCGCCGAGCTCTTTGAGACTGGTTTTACCGCACATGATTATCGGCGCGGCCTTCATCATCCCTTCAATAGTTTCTGCAAGCCCCATATCCTTTTTAGCGCCGGCTATGGCTATCTTTGCCCCGAATCTTTCCGCTAAGATATCCGCGAGCCTTGCGAAATTTGCCGCAGGCCACCTCTTCATATCCCAGTTCCCTCCGGGACAGAGGACGATCAGAAGATCTTTATCGGCTACACCATAACTTTTGAGCAGATCTTTTATGTAACTTTCGTCAGAATCCCTGATGAAGAACTCGTATGAGCGGTCGCGGGGTGTTATACCGGTTCTTCTTGCCACATTCAAAAAATATTCGACCTTGTGAGGCTCGTCTATCGGTTCCTCAACTGTCTTTGTCAAGAGGATGGCTCTATTCTTAGTAGGATATCCTATCCTTTCCTTTATACCAGCAAGCCTTGCTATTAGTGCCTTGGTAAAAGACCGATGGAGAATAAACGCAACGTCAAAATTTTTCCTTCTTAATGATGCTATCAGCTTGAGTTTTCCAATCAAGCCTTTATGCGCCCCCTCTTCGTCATATATTATGAGCTCATTTATACGAGGGCTTCCTTCGAGCACCTCGAGGCACCTGGGATGCAGAAGACAGGCGATGTGACTCTTGGGATATGCCTCGCGGACAGCCCTTATGAACGGCGTAGAGAACAACACATCCCCTACCCAATTTACGTTTACTATAAGGATTTTCTTTTCCACAGTAGATATGGTATGTCTTTATAATCGTTCTGGATAACCCTCAAGAATGAGTGATAGCCTGATATCTTAATGACGAATACAAAGAGATTATTCGCGGCAGGCGATATCCGCACCCTCTTTATCTCACAGATATCATAGTTTGGAGATAACCTCGTAGGCTTCGTCGCAAATGCTGCTTTATATCCGGCGGCTTTTACAGCTGACTTTACATGCTCATTATACGCGCCCATCGGATAGCATAGATACTTTATCTCTTTGCCGACGCCCCCCTCCAAAATCCGCTTCGAGTCCATGAGTTCACTCCTTAATCTAGCATCATCAAGCCCTGTGAGCCACGTGTGGGAGATTGTGTGGCTTTCTATATCTATTACGCCGGAATCGGACATCTCCTTTATCTTGTCCCAGTTCAAGAAGCCCTCCTCGCCGACCATATTTACTATGATAAATATCGTCGCCGGGATATGATATCTTTTCAATACAGGGTAGACGTAAGTATAATTATTCGCATAGCCGTCATCTATGGTTATGGCGACCGTGTTTCTTGGCGGCCTTTCTTCTCTTTCGATATATTCGACTGCTTTTTCGAGAGGGATCACATTATATCTCTTATCTGAAAGATACTTCATCTGTTTTGCGAAGACATCGGGCGGGACCGTCATCCTATCCTTCCTGTCAGAGGTATAGTCTATGGAATGATACATCAATACAGGAAGGCGATAGATAGAATCTAAGAATATCTTGAACGATATGGCCGCCGCAAAGACGATTATGACGGCGGCGATCAGAAATCTTTTACTGATTCGCATGGGACTCCAGCATTTTCTTATATAAATTTAGAACTCTATCTGCCATAGTCGGCAAGGAGAACCGTTCCGTCGCCAAAATCCTGGCATCTTTTCCCAGCTGCTTCCTTAAAACCTCGTCATCTAAAAGACGAATGATAGAATCGCTTAAGGTTTTTACATCGCCCACCGGAAACAGTATCCCTGTCGAACCATCCTTTATCAAATCCTTAATGCCGCCAACATCCGATGCAACGCATGGCTTGCCAGAAACCATGGCCTCCAATAGAGAAATGCCCAACCCTTCCTTGATAGACGGGAATACAAATATATCCATGATTGCGAGGTATTTAGAGGTATCCGGATCTGACTTTAGAATTTGGACTGACTCTTCTATTCCGAGATTGGAAACAAGTTTTTTTAGCTTAATTTCTTCCGGGCCGTCGCCCATTATAATAGCCTGGATCATATGGCGCCTGCAGATGACATCCTTAATCGCCTCGATAAAGGTCCTTTGGCCCTTGACAGGCGAAAGCCTTCCGATCGTTCCGACGATCGGACCATCCTTTAGCCTGAGACTTCTTTTAAACTCCGATAACTCGGCGCTTGAATAGTCTCTTGAAAATCTATCGATCTCCACACCATTATATATGAGCTCCACTCTTTGCGGAGCCACTTTAAAATCATTGATGAGGCTATCCTTAACAGGCTCGCTTATCGCTATCACCTTTTCGCCCCAAAGGTCGAAGAGCCTTCTCCCAAGCCTCTTTTTGAAAAACCCGTGACAGGTCGTGACATATGGCACGCCGGCAATGCGGGAAGCGAAAAATGCAAGCGCCTGTGAGACCCTTGTGTGCGCATGTATGATACCGGTCTTCTCTTCCTTTATTATCTTGAATATCTTCGGGATGGCTCTTAAGACCTTCGGCCCAAATTCAAATTTGGTCTTTATATCCAATAACCTTGTCTCTATGCCGCGTTTCCTGAACTCCGCATCAAGAGTGCCGCCGGCCGAGACGACCAGGCAATCGACGCCTTTTCCTTTCAGCGCGAGACGACCAGGCAATCGACGCCTTTTCCTTTCAGCGCCCCGGATAATGAGAGGATGTAATTAGCTATCCCGCCTATATTGATATGAGTTGTCAGCTGTAGAATTTTCATCTAAATAATTTTTTTTCATCACATCGAATACTTCGCCCACTGTGATATCCTTCATGCATTTAAAATTTTTAATGCAGTGCGTGCTGTAACAAGGGCTGCATTTCATATCCTTCCTGATCATCGTATAATCCCCTGAAGGGACGATATGCCTTTTGGGGTCAGTTGGGCCGAATAAGGCGATGAAAGGCGTGGCCACAGCAGATGCGATATGCATCGGCGCGGAATCCGGAGTGAGATACACCTTGAAGCGTTTTATGAGGCATGCCAACTCCAGGATATCCGTCTTCCCCACAGCCGTTATCGGTTTCGACTTGGTCGCTTTTAGAATCTGGTTTGTGAAATTCAAGTCTTCCTTCGAGCCTGTCAATACTACCCTTATATTGAACTCTTTTGCCAGCCTGTCGCAAAGCTCTGCTATATGAGATGCCGGCCAGTTCTTGGCCTGCCAGCGTGATGAGGCCCTGACATTTATGCCTACCAGGGCCTGGCCTGGCTTTACCCAATTATCCTTTAGAAATTGCTCCATCCTTCTTTCGTCACCTTCCGAAGGCCAAAGCTCGAGGTTCTTCTCCTGAGGCCTTATGCCTGCCAGCTTCAATGTCCTGAACTGGTGCTCGATCGGATCCAGGAATGGCGCGTCGTCCTTCACCTTCCTGTTTAAAAGTAAAGAGAGCTTCCCATTATCATAGCCATACCTAACAGGGGCGTAAGTCAAAAATGCCAATATGTGGCTCTTTCGATTATTCTGTAAATCTATGATAATATCATAATAATCCTTCCTCAATCTCCGTGCCAGTCTCAACAGCCCTAATACGCCTTTATCCTTGCTTTTAAGGTCGCATACTATCCTGTCATTGATGTAAGGGCATCTGTCGAATACATCCCTCGACTGTATTCCGACGAGGACCTTTATATTCGCGTTATCGAATTTAGCGCGTATTGCGCGAAGCGAGGGCACGCTCAAAATACAGTCCCCTATCGCGCTTATCTTTATGACCAATATGTTTAAAGCTTTAATCGCCTCTTCATAGACCGCTATCGTCTTCCTCATCATGGTGTCCGAATTGAAACTTTCTTCAACGCGTCTTCTCGCCTCCACAACCAGTCTTTTAGCGAGTTCTTTATCCCTATAGAGCCTCAATATCTTATCGGCCAGATCAACAGGGTCATTTGCTGCGGCCAAAAGGCCGTTACGTTCATCCTCTACGATATCCACGATACCACCCACCCTTGTCGAGACCACAGGAACGCCTGCGGCCTGCGCCTCTATGATGACCCTGCCGAATGCCTCCGGAGTCACTGTCGCTGAGACAAGGGTGTCTAACTGGCCCATTATAGCCGGCACATCCTCCTTCGCCCCCAGAAATTCTATCGTCCTTGAAAGGCCTAATCTTCTGGTCAATAGCTCCAGATCCTCTCTATATTTAACCTTTGGGGCCTCACCCGCTATAAGAACTTTCAGCTGTGGAATCTGCCTATAAATAATAGATACCGCCTTTATAAAATCTGTGTGGCCTTTGAGCGGCGTTATCCTCGAGACCATGCCAATTGTGAACTCTCCGGAAGAATGTGCGTCGGGATCCCTGAATTTAAACTTATCGAGATCCACACCCCGCGGTATGAGCCTGATCCGCTCATAGGGCACACCGAAATCGCAGGCCATATGGCGGGCCATTATATTTGAGGCGACGATGACGAATCTTCCCCAGCCCATCACGTCGCTTAAAGGATGCTTCTTGTAATAACCGTGAGCGGTGGTTATGAATATCTTCCTTGTGGATTTGCATGCGAAGAATGCTATTATCGCGGGGACGCGGGAGCGCGCATGAACTATGTCTATCTCCTCATCTCTTATGATATTGGACAATTCTTTTATCATCCTTATGATATTGAGAATTGATTTTTTGCCGACAGGAAGCGTGTAATGCCGCGCGCCCGGGATGTCGAGTTGTTTCACAAGCCTGCCGCCGCCTGAGACGACGATCGACCTGTGTCCGTGGGATGCGAGATACCTTGCCAAATCTATTGTCCCCGTCTCAACGCCTCCGACATCCAACGATGGGAGAATCTGCAATATCTTCATAAAAATTAAATCAATCTCCGGACTGCCTCAAAGATCCTGTCATTGTCTATCAGCTCCCTGACAGGTGCCTCATCTTTATAGACCTTTTCTATTACCGGGGCTAGGTCTTTAGCAGTGCAGGCACTGATGTATCCTCTTCTCTCTAATTCTTTTAAAGCGGCCTCATGCTTTGTCGAAACGCCTTTCTTATTCTCCAATTTAAATACTACTACCTTCTTCCGGGAGCTGGCCTCTGATACCATCGAGATGGATTCACCGGATACTATAATGATGCTGCTCAAATCCAGGATACCGCCTACCGCTTCTTCCAGATTGGACTCGTTTGCTATCACAAGCAGTTTACATCTATGGTCATCCTTCAATCTATTTTTCAGAACGGCTTCAGCTTCCGTGGGCGTCCTCCTCGAGGTGGTGATGAGAAGCTCTGCATCGGTGCTGTCACAAAATTTCAATAAACCGTCTATTACACTGTTTATTGTTTCACCGGTTAATGAATATTCGGGATTGTCTCCACCGATGAGAACGCCCAAGACTGTCTTCTTTCCAAGCTGGATGCGCTTTTTAAGCATTTCGCCATCGCGCTTAAGCGTCTCTTCGTCTATCAGGTTTGGAGCTATAGTAGTTACTAGGACATTCTTGGCCTTTGGCGGATTGTCATGCTTCGGTATTACCGCGAGTGAGAATTTCTTCAACCCCACAAGGGCATCCGGCTTCATGATTATAATATTTTTTGCGTTGTTCTCCTTCGACATGTAGATATTTACAGCCGCTAAACTGGAGCCGCATGAGACTATGAATTCTGAATATGTCTTCATCAGGGTTTCATAAGTCTCTCTCTCCAAGCAGAACCTCATACAGCGCATGCGGCCGTGGCACCTCCAGCTTGCGAAGGCCGAAGACAATGATAGGATCGACCTTAAAAAGGGACTCTTAAATTTTACGTCAACCCTGATTATTTTAGTATCGTCGAGGCCATACCCTTGGGCCGTCCTCGCCTTTTGTATCTCGCGCGCCACGGCGAGCGATTGATTCAGGTGGCCGGTCCTGCCGTCATTTAAGACAAGGACCGTCCTTGTGGGCGTTGACTTCCACCTCTTATGCAGCCACAGCCACTGGTCCGGGTATCTTCTTACATAATTCTCCAGGAGTGCGGCATATTTTTGGAGATTCTCCTTTATATCGTCACCGCCTTTGGATAGCCTGAAGTCTATATACTCCTCCAGGAAGACCTTATGATAAGGCCCATGTCTCCTCGCTATGAAATTCGGAATGATTATTGAATCCGTCCTCTTCGCCATCTCCATGGTGCCCGAATGGCAGGATGTGGGCCTGCCAAAGAAGTCAACGAATACGCCGTTCCTGCCGGCATCCTGGTCCGAAAGTATACCTACTATATTCTTGTCATATAGCGCCCTCAAGAGATTCTTCGTCGATATGCCCTTCCTCACGACCTTACAGCCTTTCGATTCCCTAAGTCGGTTCAAGAGCTCATTCACACGCTTCATCTTCTGTTCCCTTACCAAGACAGTAATGGGAAAGCCCACCATGGCGCTCGTCAGGCTTAAGAGCTCCCAATCGCCGAAGTGCGCTGTCAAAAGGATAACTCCGCGTCCCGATTTTGCCGCATCCTTGACGCGCTCGAAATTTATGATCTCGACATATTTGGCTGCATATCCCTTATCCACTATTGTAAGATTCAATATCTCGACGAAGGTCTCGACGAGATTCTGATATGTCTTCTTGGTGATCGCTCGCAGCTCTCCGGGAGATCTTTCCTTACAGAATGCGGCCTTCAGATTGGCGTAAGCTATCAGCCGCCGTTTTTTGTTGAAGATGAATGCTATGGTCCCCAACCTCCTGCCAACCCATAAAGAGATGCTTATGGGGATGAGAGAGAAGATGAGATTTAAAAACCTAATTATTATAGAGACTATGTAATCCAGCAATTATATTCTCCCTTCCCGCCGATATCTCCATCTCCACCGATAATACTGTCACTGTATAATCGGCTATGGCTAGCCCCAGGCGGTTAAGTTTTACGGCATCCTTTTCCGTCGTCAATAGGATATCGAAGTTCTTTTCATTGCACATCTTCGCTATATGCTCTATGTCGATAATACTATAATTGTGATGATCCGGAAATTTGAGATGCATTATGATATTGGCGCCCAAATCCTTGACAGTCTCCTCAAAATATTCCGGGTCTCCTATGCTTGAAAATAGAATTGTCTTCTTGCCTCTTGTGTAAGTCAGGTCTAAAATTTTCTTTGTCCGTATTTCATAAAGCCCCTTTGGCTTATGTATAGCCTCTGCAAATACGATATCGTCTTTTATCTTCCTCAAGCTCTCTCTTACAATATCGATATCGCAGCGGGCCTTGTTCACCTTTGTGAACACGATTATATCGGCCCTTTTTACGGAATCCTTTGGCTCCCTTAAGACGCCCCGCGGAAAAAGTTGCCCGTTGCCGAAAGGGTTTCTCGAATCTATCAACACTATATCGAGATCCCTTTCAAGCTCCCAATACTGGAAACCGTCATCCAGTATTGCCGTATCGCTTCCATTCATCTTGATGGTCCGTCTGGCTGCCTTGACCCTGTTCTCTCCTACAAGTATGGGGATGTTCGGGAGGCTCGTTCGCAGCATGGCCTGTTCATCCCAGCCGTAACCCCGGATCAATACGCTCACCTCTTTTTTCAGCTCATCCTTTAATATCTTAGCTAAAGCTATCACGAAAGGCGTCTTTCCGGTTCCGCCCAGCGTTATATTTCCAACGCTCACTACATTCATCGGCACCTTCTGCCTTTTGAATATGCCGTATTTATAAAGAATGCATCTTGCCCATATGCCTATACCGTAAAGTAAAGAGGCAAAATATAAGAGCCATTTAAGCGGTTCGAATACCGGCTCTTTTCTCTTATCGGTCATCAACGAATAGATGAACTGCCGCATCTAAGTTCCGTTCTGTCGCCCCGCGATTCTCGGAGACTGTCCTTTTGGCATTTTGACCCAACTGTATGCGCGCCGCACTATCTTTCAGCAGGGACTTGGCCTTTTCAAGCAGATCCTTTTTATTCATGACCTGAATGGCAGCGCCATTTTTTAAAAATATAGAGGCTATGTCTTTAAAATTGAACATATACGGCCCGAACAGGATCGCTTTTTCAGAGACGGCTGGCTCTATCGGATTCTGTCCGCCGTGTTTCACGAGGCTGCCGCCCATAAAGACAAGTGTTGCGATCGCGTAAACATCCTTCAGCTGTCCAATGGTATCGAGTATAAAAATTTGTTTTGGGTTTTGGGTTTTGGGTTTTGGGTTTACTGCTGATGTCCTGATCGACTCGAATCCGAATTTTCTTACGACTTGCTCTACCTCGCCCGCCCGTTCGATATGCCGCGGTGCTATCAAGAGGTTCAGCCCCGGAAATTCCCTGAGGAGGTTCTTGAAGACTTCGATCACAATATCTTCTTCCCCGTTATGCGTGCTTCCGGCGACAAGTAGTTGCGCGTCAGCTTTTAGGCCTAATGATTCCCGCATCTTTTGTGCCGATTCCGCATCCCCTGCCGCCTCGATATCGAATTTCATACTGCCTGTTACTCCGACCCTGCCGGATGGCGCACCTAAAGAGATTATCCTTTCGGCATCGATCTCGCTCTGCATGCAGAATTTGTCTATTTTAGTCAATATATCTTTCAGGAACAGCTTCGCCAATCTATACATGCCGAAAGATTTATCGGATATCCTTCCATTTATAAGTATGGATGGGATCTTATTATCTGACGCCTCTTTTATCATATTCGGCCAGATCTCTGTCTCTACCATGATATAAAGTCCCGGCCTTATAAGGCTCACGACCTTTTTTACGATAAATGAAAAATCCAACGGAAAGTATATGACGACAGCCTCACCGGAAAATATCTTCTTGGCAAGGTCATTCCCTGTCCTGGTTATCGTCGACAAGACTATTTCCTTATCCGGGAATTTACCTTTTAATAATGGGATAAGGGCCCTGCAAAGGCTCACCTCACCCACGCTTACCGCCTGAATCCAAATCCGCTCTTCGCCGGAACTTAAACTATCTCTTTTACACTTTTCGTATATGCCGAACCTCTCAAGGAAGTCTCCATGCAGCTTTCCTTTAAATAGAAGCGTCGGAAGATAAATTATCGAAAATATAAGAAATCCTATATCGTATAACATATCTCACCCGTAGTTCGAGAGGGGATCCTATGCGCGAGGATGGGCCTTATCGTAAACCGACTTCAGCCTCTCCATCGTGACATGAGTATAAATTTGCGTTGTGGAAAGGTTCATGTGGCCGAGAAGCTCCTGGACGCTCCTCAGGTCAGCGCCCCTGTCCAGAAGATGCGTCGCGAATGAATGTCTCAAAGAATGCGGGGATATCTTCTCTCTTATGCTCAAGCTCCTGATATGTTTATCGACGATGCGCCTTATGCTTCTGTCCGTAAGGCGGCGGCCTGATTTATTCAAAAATACCGCGTCTTTGTCCCTTACCTTATCAGTGCTTCGTTTATCAATATATCTTCTCATGGCAGCCAATGCGGGCTCTCCTATCGGGACGATCCTCTCCCTCGAGCCTTTGCCCAAGACCTTGATAACGCCGCTTATGAAATCCACATCATCCACATCCAATCCAACAAGCTCGCTCACCCTTATACCTGTAGAGTAGAGGGTCTCCAAAACAGCCCTGTCCCGCAGGCCTGATATCTTATCAGCCGGGGGAGATTGAACAAGTTTTAACATCTTTTCGACATCCAGAAATTTAGGAAGCACCTTGTCGAGCTTTGGGGTGGAGACTGCGCTTATCGGATTGGTCTTTATATGACCTTCCCTGTATAAAAATTTAAAGAAGCTTCTAAGGCATGCGAGCTTTCGCGCTATCGTCCTTTTGGAATAATCTTTTTGCCGCATCTC
>JACROW010000061.1:11382-14785 GCA_016214245.1 Candidatus Omnitrophota bacterium
GCGAGCTTTCGCGCTATCGTCCTTTTGGAATAATCTTTTTGCCGCATCTCCGCCAGGAACCTTCGCAAGGCAAGATGGTCTACGCCGGCGATATCCCTTTCTCCCAAGAATGCGCCGAAAGATTTTAAATCTACCCTATAATTGGTTATGGTATTGGCCGAGGCGTTCTTCTCCACCTTTAAATAATTTATAAATTTATCGATATGCCTCTCTATCATACTGAAGCAGCGGTCTCCTCTTTAGGCAATCTCCTCGTCGTGTATCTACACTTCGGAAAATTCGTGCAGCCGTAGAATGCGCCTCTTCTTGAGCGCCGCTCTATAAGCTCGCCTCCGCATCCTTCAGCAGGGCAGCTTACACCTGTTGTTATGGACTTGCTGGATTTACATCTGGGATAATCAGAGCAGCTTAAGAATTTCCCGCGCCTTCCCCATTTTATGACCATGGGCTTACCGCATAGCTCGCAGAGTTTGTCCGTAGCCATAACTTCCTTCTTCATGTCCTTCATATTGAGTTTAGCCTGTTCGACGGAATGGATGAAGGGGGAATAGAAGCTCCTCAATACTATAAGCCAATCTGCCTCGCCTTCTTCAATGCCATCGAGCTCATCTTCCAGTTTCGCGGTGAATTCCACATCGAGGATCTTAGGAAAATGCTTCATAAGAAGCTGGGTCACTATAACCCCCAATTCTGTCGGCCTGAAATATCCGGAGTCTCTGCGCACATAGTCTCTGGCGACGATCGTGTGAATTATGGGCGCGTAGGTCGATGGCCGGCCGATCCCGAGTTCCTCAAGGGCCTTTACCAAGGTCGCGTCAGAATATCTGGGCGGCGGCTTTGTGAAGTGCTGGCTCGGTATGAGGTCCAGGAGGTCCAATGGTTCGTCAACTGATAGGTGCGGCAATTTGAATTTCCCCTCCGTCTTCTCTTCTTGATCCTGTTCGTATACAGCGGTAAATCCATCGAATATGACTTTTTGGGCGCTGGCCCTGAAGAGGAAGTCGCCGGCTTTTATATCTACGGTGGTCTGTGAATATACAGCCTCGCTCATCTGACTCGCGAGAAATCTGTTCCATATCAGAGTATAGAGCTTGAACTGCTCCGGGGCGAGATACCCTTTTATCTTATCGGGCTCTCTTAACGGAAGGGCGGGCCTGATGGCCTCGTGCGCTTCCTGGGCCCCTTTCTTGGACTTGTAAAAGTTGGGAGATTCCGGATAATATTTCTTGCCGAATTTTTCCAGTATATACCGCTTTGCCGCCCCTTGAGCCTCTTTTGAAATTCTGACAGAATCTGTCCTCATATATGTTATGAGACCAACACTGCCCTCTTTGCCCAGTTCAACCCCCTCGTAAAGTCCCTGCGCTATCTGCATCGTCCTTGCGGCGGAAAATCTCAGTTTATTGAAAGCCTCCTGCTGTAGTTTACTGGTCGTGAATGGCGGATACGGCCTCTTCCGCTTTTTTGCCTCTTTTATGTCGCTTACTATGAAGGACTCCCGCCTTAATTGGCCGACTATCCTTTCGGCCTCCTCACTCCTCTTTATCTCGATCGCTTTATCGTTGAATTTCTCTAATTTTGCCTTGAATTTGTCTTTCGGCGAGTCTGCCTTTCGCTTCAGGTCTGCCTCGATATTCCAATACTCCTGGGACTTGAATCGTTTTATCTCGTCTTCGCGCTCGACTATCAGGCGGACTGTGACCGATTGGACCCTGCCGGCGCTCAGGCCCCGCGACACCTTTCTCCAGAGAAGCGGGCTCAATGTGTATCCGACGATCCTGTCCAAAATTCTGCGGGCCTGCTGGGCATTCACCAGATCCATATCTATATCCCGCGGGTGCTTGAAGGCATTCGTGACCGCTTCCTTTGTGATCTCGTCAAATGACACGCGATAGAATTTCTTCTTCTTATCTTTTAGCGCGTTCTTTATATGCCAGCTTATGGCCTCGCCTTCCCTGTCAGGATCAGGCGCGAGATATACCGCATGCTTATCCTTCATCTCCTTCTTCAGCATGTCGAGGTTTTTCTTCCTGTCAGGAATAACTTTATATTCCGGCTTGAAATCGTTCTCCACATCTATGCCGAGCTTAGACTTCGGGAGGTCGATCATGTGGCCCATGCTTGCCACGACCGCGTAGTCTTTACCTAAGAATTTGTTTATGGTCTTCGCCTTCGCCGGCGATTCTACGATCACAAGATTTTTGCTCATTTAGCTTTCCTTTCGTACAAACTGCTTGCCTGGCAGTTCCTTTATCAGTTTTTTCAATTGAAGATTTAGCAAAACCTTCGATGCATTAGCAGGATCGAGATCGGCTTTACTCATGATATCGTCAATATATATCGGCTCATCCGATAAAATCTTATAAATCTTCCTTTCGTCTTCGCTCAACGAATTATAGATATATGCCTTTGTCATCCTCGCTATCTTTTCGTCCCGCTCGCCCTTGGCATCGCCTGAAACCGGCTTCACTTCTGTAATAGCCAGTTCCTCCATGATGTCGTCCGCGGACTGTATCAGCCTCGCGCCGTCTTTTATCAATTCATTAGTGCCTGAACTTGTCGTTGAAGATATCTTGCCCGGGACGGCGAATACCTCCCTTCCCTGCTCGAGCGCGAAATTCGCGGTAATCAAAGCGCCGGAGTTCCTCGCCGCCTCAACGACCACCACGCCCAAAGACAAGCCGCTGATGATCCTATTGCGCTGTGGAAAATTTTCCGAAAGCGGCTGCATATCATTCTCAAATTCAGTCACGACTGCGCCGTTCCCTGCGATTTCGTGGTACAACTTCTCATTTTCAGGCGGATAGATGTTGTTATGACCGCTGCCTAAGACCGCGATGGTCCTGCTCTTTGCGCGAAGAGCGCCTCTATGGGCTGCCGAATCTATTCCGCGTGCCATACCGCTGACAACCGTCACACCTCGAACCGCGAGTTCATAGGCCAGTTTCTCGCAGGTCTCAAGACCGTACTGCGTAGCCCGCCTTGAACCGACAAGCGCCACCGCCATCTCATCCTGCTCCAATAGCGTGCCGTTCACATAAAGCTGCTTCGGCGGATCATAGATGTTGCGCAAATTCTTCGGATATTCCTTATCGTCAACCGTTATCTTTCGAATCATATGCATCAATTCTTTAATCTTTTGGCTTTCCAAGCAATCGAAGCACTTCCCCATATTCACTTACTATCTTTTTTACTGCCGCATCTATCTCTTCCTTCTGCTTCTTCGTTAATTTTTTTTCGATCGGATTTATATTGCTTGACGATTTTAAAGTAGCTTTTTTCTTCTTTTTTGCCATAAATAAACTCCATTTTCATTTCAATTCAAACTATTCGGATTTTCCGGATATACGTCCCTTATTTCCCTATACAATCCATCAATATTTCATTTTCATCAAAATCACAT
>JACROW010000055.1 GCA_016214245.1 Candidatus Omnitrophota bacterium
ACATGAACCGTGAAATGTCAAGGGCCGGTTGAGATTTTTTCTTGATTGCCTGTTCGGGGTAGGTTATCTATTCTTCGGCTTGTAAAAAACCTTGTAGATGAATCGATTTGCGCTTTTGGTTACAGAATTGGCGAAGCCTGCTTTTTATAGTTTCCTCTCCACTAAATCTGCTATTATTTTCTTATATCTATTCGGAATATTCATGAATTTGACACCGCAATTATATTTGGAATGGCTGACCTGCCTGCAATAACAGAGCTCCCCTTTTAAATTCATCAATTCTTCCAACCCGAAAGGCTTGCCATCTATCTCCAGCCCTATCTGCAATCCTTTGGGAAGATAATATTTTGAATACATGCTTATACCTAAAATGCCTATACTAGTAAGATCGGTCTCAAATTTATTACCTATCGATAGGGAAAATTTCCGCTCCATCTCCTCGTCGATGCGGGATATTATCTTCAAATTCATATTTCTTCTAGGCGCAAACCTCGTTTCAATAGCGCTCATCTTATGTCGTGCAGCTCCAGCTGAATCGACTCTAAACCCTGCCATTTGTTTAAGGAGGGCGTATATGCGAGATCCACATCAGAGCCTAATTTCGGTATCTCTAAATTATTCCTGCCGAAACTTATTGCCTCGCAGGTGACGCGGTTATCTGTAACCCACATCTTAAAACCACTCTTCCCTATCTGGCGCGGCCCGTCTTTCACTATCAGGTTGCGCGAAGCCAGGATCGGCCTCGGATTCTCTTCACCGAATGGGCCCAGGCTCGCGAGCTCATTTATGACACTTTCGTTCAGCATATTTAACGGCATATCCATATCCACGTCCAGTTTGGGCTTCAGGACGTCTTCCCGCATCTCTTTGGATGCCTCGAGATTTATCAAATCTTTAAATTCATCGATCCTGGCCTTCTCTATGGTGATGCCGCACGCGGATTCGTGGCCGCCAAACCCGATCAGCAGGTCCTTACACCTTAAAAGATACTCGAAGAGGTGAAACTTTTCGATACTCCTTCCGGAGCCTTTGCCGAACTTCCCGTCCAGTGAGATCAATATCGTCGGACGATAATACCGCTCAACAAGCCTTGATGCAACGATGCCGATAACGCCGGGATGCCAATCCTCGCTTGCCAAGACTATGACGCGGTGGTGTTTGAAATTGACTTCCCGCTCGACCTTTGAGAGCGCATCATCCAGTATTCTACTTTCTATCTTCTGCCTGTTCCTGTTCTCAGTGTCTAAGAGCTTCGCCAATCTTATAGACGCCGCCTCATCTTCGGTCAATAAAAGCTCCACGGCCTTCTGCGGCGAACCGACCCTTCCCATCGCATTTATCCTCGGGCCCAATATGTAGCCTATGTGGCCGCTCGATATCTCCTTACCGCTCAAACCGGATACCTCCATCAGGGCATTTAAGCCGAGCCTTGTCCTTTTATTCAGCTCATCGAGGCCGTGTTTTGTCAATATCCTGTTCTCGCCGGTAAGCGGCGCGATATCTGCAACAGTGCCGAGGCTTACAAGGTCCAAAAAGTCCTCCGCAAAAAAATGGGTATCTTCATACAGGGCCTTAGCCAGTTTATAAGCCAATCCGACACCTGCCAGATGTTTGAAAGGATATCTACAGGAATCCTGCAGTGGATTTATTATTGCATAAGCCTGCTTGGGAATACGGCCTTCCAGGATTTCATGGTGGTCTGTCACGATCGTACCTTAAACGAGGTTATGCCGCAATCTACAGTGATTATAAGCCTCACTCCATTCTTGGCCGCTTTCTTTACCGCGGCCAGATTCAGGCCATAACCTTCCTCGAGCCTGTTGGGGATATAGGTGTCGACGACCGCTCCTAAATTTTTAAGCGCTGAATAAAGAAGGGCTACGCCGGTTATACCGTCAACATCATAATCCCCATAAACGGATATCCGCTCTTTCCCGGAGATCGCCCTTCTGATTCTCAGGACGGCCTTGTCCATATCCTTTAAAAGGTATGGGTCATGTGAAGATGAAAGGGAGCAATTCAAGAAAAGGCTGGCTTCGTTTGGATTGGATATGCCGCGATTTGCCAAAAGCTGCGCCGTGATTTTCGATATCCCCAATTCAGACGATAACTTATTCTGAACTATCGGGTCCGAATCTTTTATCCTCCAGATTCGTCTCATTATCTTTTCGAAGCTGTTCTTTTGTGCCAGGTGATTATCAGAGGGCTCGCTATATAGACCGTGGAATAGACTCCTGATATGAAACCTATAAATAGACAGAATGCAAAGTCGTTCAACACCTCGCCCCCCCAGAACAGGAGAGCGATAACCACTAGCATCGTGACGCCTGATGTCAATATCGTCCTGCTCAACGTTTGGTTGACGCTCAAATTAACGATGTCGAGAAATGAGCCTTTTTTGACAAGCCTCAGGTTTTCGCGTATCCTGTCGAAGATAACTATCGTGTCGTTGATGGAATAACCGGCGATGGTGAGGAGAGCCGCAACGATAGTAATGTCGAATTGCCTGGCGGTCAATGCCAGGGCGCCGACTGCGATGAATGCATCGTGAAATAATGCGATGACGCCGGCTATTGCATACTTCAAATCGAACCTGAACATGACATAAATAAAAATTCCCAATAGGCCAAGGAGTAAGCTGACCATTGCATTCTGGCGCATGTTCTTTCCGACTGCCGGGCCGACGGTCTCTACCCTCAAAGTCTCGAATGGGTTGCCCTTAAATTTCTCCTTGAACAGGTCTTTCAATTTTTTCGAAATGTCGGCCTGCGTCCTGATGATGACCTCTTTCGGATTTCCATATTGCTGGATCGAGGCGTTGCCGAATCCGATCTCTTTCAGTGAAGCCCTTATATCGTCCACCTTAACAGGCCTTTCGAGGACGAATTGCTGGAGAAAAAAAAAAAAAAAATCGACCCCGTAATTCTTT
>JACROW010000018.1 GCA_016214245.1 Candidatus Omnitrophota bacterium
TGTTTATAGTCGCCTATAAATTTGACCATACCTAAGCTAGCCGTCTTACACCATATACCTATCGCATTATCGCCATCGTTCAAGTTCACCCAGGAATATTCTCCGCGATTCAGGATCGCTGTAACAACCTCGCCTTTATACGTGACCTTCGTGCCGTCCAATCCCCTGGCTTTTTCTATCAGCTTATTACTCAACACGGAATCGGCGTAGCAAACTGTAAGCTGTAAGCTATAAGCTATAAAGACCGAGACTAATAAAGTTTTAAGTTTTCTCACTTCTTCCCCTTCAATGCGGCGAGGACCATGCCGCCTAAAACGAATATCGAGATGAATTCGAGCCTGCCGGCCCACATCTGCAATATGTAAACTATCTTCAGGATCTCCGGCATCGCTGGAGATGTTATGCCGCACGATAGACCGACATTAGCTGCGGCCGACACGGATTCGAAGGATGCCTCTGTGAGAGAGTAGCCGCACAGCATGCCCACGATCGTTCCGATTAGATAAAGAGTTATATAAGAAATTAAAATTATTGCCGATGCGCGCACGTGCCTATCTTCCAGAATCAGGTCCTTTATGTGATGTATCTTCTGAACCAATACGGCGGTTTCCGGCAGGACGAGCTTTTTTATGTCCTGCCTGAGCGCCTTATACATAACGCCTATCCTTAAAAGCTTGATCGCTCCTGTCGTAGAACAGACGCTCCCTCCTATTGCCATTGCCAATGTTATTCCCAACATACCAAGCCCAAGCATGCTTAAAGGGCCCCATTCGTTTACGAACTGTCTTGAGTATATGGTGGCATATCCTGTGCCAGTATGACCGGATATCAATTGGTAGAAGGTCTTTCTGAAAAATGAAATAGAGTTTATATATATATCCTTTCCGACAAAGCCCCAGATGGTGATGGTCAGGGTTACAGCCATAGTTATGAAAAAAGTCATGATCTCTATATTCCGGTAAAGCTCCCGCCTATTGCCGGTCCAAACAGCGTAGTGCAGTGCAAAATTGACAGCGCCGAGCACCATCAAAGAGACAGTTATAATCTCAAAGGGAAAATTATGGTAGAAGAGGATATTTTGCGATTGCGGCGCAAATCCGCCAGTATCCCAGGCTGCGATGAAGATACAAACTGAATCGAATATCGCTTTTGGGATTTTAAGCCCTCCTAAAACCCCTGAGATAGAGAGGGCGGTGCTTCCTAAAACAAGATAGACCAGGCTGACGAGCCAGATGAACCTGGCGGTCTCTATGACATTTGGCAATATCTTCTCGTCGCGCGCCTCGCCGATGTACATTTTGAATGCACCGGCAGTCCCTCTAAAGAGAAATGTGAGGGCGATGACGACGATCCCCTGGCCCCCGATGAACATGGTCAAGTGCCTCCAGAAGTTATAGGAGTATGCCATGTGGTCCAGGTCATTGACAAGCGTCAGGCCAGGCGTCGCATAACCGCTCATGGCTTCAAAACATGCATCAAGGTAAGAGCCGTAATGGCCGCTAAAATAGAGAGGAATCGCCGATATGAACATGGCTGCAAGCCATGATATAGATGCAACCACCATGGCGTGCATTGTCGCTAAGTCTTTTTTCGTATAATTTATGACAATCAAAATAGATCCGATCGAAAGGGTCAAAGATATGCTTAACAGGAAATCTATGGCAGGTTTAAATTCAGAATAGACAAAGGCTAATGCGAAAGGGATGAGCATCAATATCCCTAAGCTCACTATTATCTTCCCCAGATAATAGCCAATTATCTTATAATCTTCACCTGTGGGTTTTAATATCATATCCGAAATATTATTTGATTAAAATGCCCCACCATAAGAGGCACACCAAAAATCCCGCCAATATAAAAAGATAAGTAAATATCACCTCATGAAATATGCCCAGCATGCCGTTCCAAATATTTTTAAAAAACGCCGCTATTCTTATATAGTTTAGCTTCATCATTCTACCTTACCCACCAACATATCTAAGAGCTGCTGCTCGTTCTCTATCGTAGTGAGCGCGATTATGTCATCCCCTTTTTTCAGGAGAGTCTCTCCTTTCGGAACAATGATATTCTCGCCCCGCACTATAGCTACCAAAACAGAATTTTCCGGCAGAACCACGTCTTTCACGCATTTATCTATGACGGGGGAATCTGAAGCCAAATCAACCCTCACCAGGGCGAGCTTCCCGCGTTTGAATGTCATCAAGTTTATAAAATCCTCGAAGGAGGCCTCCTCCTCTATGATCTTGGCTATGATCGTTGTGGCGTTTACAGGGACATCCACTCCAAGCTCTGCGAAGATATGCTCATTCTTCGGGTTATTGACCCTCGCGACAGTGCGCCTCACGCCGAAGACCTCTTTGGCGAGCTGGCATATAACAAGGTTATCCTCATCATCAGCTGTTACTGCAGCTACCACATCAGCCCTCTCGACTTCCGCGTCTTCCAGATACTTCGGCTCACAGCCATCGCCGTTTATCACCATCGCATCCAGATTCTGGGACATGCCTTCGCAACGGGCCTTATCCTTCTCGATCATAGTGACTGTGTGTTTATCCTGGATCAGCTTCTGCGCCAAATTAAAACCTACCCTTCCGCCGCCGACTATGACTATGTACATACGTAAACTCCTTGTTTAGCTTATAGCTTAAAGACCTCCCTTACCTTCTTTAGACTCGATGTCCTTACAACCCCCATGACCTTGTCATTGAGCTCGAGTTTCGCATCGGGTTGCGGTATAATGACTCTCTTTTTCCTTTCGATGACAACGACCAGAAATTCATCCGGAATATTAAGCGCGTCCACACTTTTACCTTTTAAATCCTCTTTTACTATTATCTCGATGACGCCGAGCTCGCCGGTCTCCACCAGGTAACCCGTGAAGCGGTTCTCTATCAGCTTGTCCCTGATCATAGCCGCGACGAGGACCGTCCCGCTTATTATATCCAAACCTAACTTCTTGTAAATATCGGCCCTTTTGGGATCGTAGACGCGCGCGATTACCCTCGGCACCTTGAATATCTTCTTCGCTATCTGGCTCGCCATGAGATTTGTGTTGTCGCCGCTCGTTACGGATACGAACGCATCCTGCTTGTCGATCTTCAGTTCCTTTAACAGCTTCTCATCGAAGCCGTTTCCTGCGGCCTGTATGCCGTTGAACGTGCCGCCGAGCCGTTTGAACGCATCCTGATTTTTATCTATTATGGTGACATTATGGCCTTCCTGCGAAAGTAAGAGCGCAAGCTGTGAACCAACCCTCCCGCATCCGACTATCATTATGTTCATAATAATCCTCCGAAATTCGATTTAATCCTTTTTCATCGCTGCGATGCTCACCTTTTGTATATTCAATTCGTTTATCGCATCTAACGCCCGGACCACATTATCAAACTTTGCGGCGTTGTCGACCTTGAGAAGCAGGCTCAAACCGGGATTATCTTTCAGCTTAAGCTGCAATACCTTTTTAAAATCGTCCGGCGCTATCCTTTCATCATCGATGAAAAATTCACCTTCTTTTGTTATAGCCAGAATTGTCTTACCAGACCCTTTAAGCGATATTGCGCTTGAGGCCTTTGGCAATTTCACATCTATTTTGGAAACTCTGCTGGGGTTGAAGGTATAGAGAAGGCTGAAAGAGATAAAGAAGAATATAAACATATTCAAGACTATATCGGTCATGGCAACAGATTCCAATGCCACAAGATAATCGGACTTACCTTTTATATTTATCATGCCTTTCCCTTTGTCTCCGACAGAAGTTCAACCAGCCGCATAGATGAATCGCTCAACTCATAAGAGGTATATTTAATTCTCGTGATTATAAAGTTGCATACAAGATAGTACGGCACAGCTATAGTCAATCCTGCCGCCGTCGTTATCATCGCCTCATAAATACCTGAAGCGAGCGCCGATACGGTTATATTCGAACCCGCCTTCTCCCATGCCATGAACGCCTTTATGAGGCCGGTTATCGTTCCCAGGAACCCCAGAAGCGGCTCTATCCCGATTATGGATATGAGGCCCCCGATATATTTTTCCAGATTTTTTATCTGGCTGTTGCCGACCCGCTCCAGCACCTTCTCTATCTCATGAGAGGGGAGGTCCCGTTTTTCAATCCCCGCCTTAAATGTCATGGCTATCGGGTGCCGGGAATTCTTCGAGCATAGAGAGAGCGCCGTATTGGCCTCTCCATTTTTTAAAGACGCAGATACGCTGTTAACAAAACTCTGGACGTCTATCCTGATATTGAAAAGCATCCATAGCTTATTTATGATTATGGCAAGGCCGAGTATCGAACCGAGCAGTATCGGTATCATGACAGGCCCGCCTTTTGTGATCACCCAGAACATCTTCTATCCTAGCCTTTCGCAGTGAAAAAATATGCTGCTGTGTCCACAATCCCTTTTCTAATCATCATGACCGCTATCGCTGCCAGAAGAAGGCTTGCGATCTTGGAGACTGCCTTTGAGCCTGCCTTTCCTAAAAAGTTGGATATGGCTGCCGCGTATGAAAACATGACCCAGACTATTATGAGATTCAGGATAAATGAAGATATCGTCAAGAAAATGCCGTAAGAGTCTAATAGAATTACGATTGTAGTCAATACTGCCGGCCCGGTGATGAGGGGCGTCCCTATAGGCACCGCACCCATCGTCTCCGGGGAAAGCCTGTGAGCCTTTTCGAATTGGAGTATATCCCGGAGCGATATCGCCAATAAAACCAGTCCGCCCGCTATCTTAAAATCCGAGACCAGGACGCCCAATATCTTGAATATCCACCTGCCTAAAAATAAGAATATTACCCCTATTAAAAATGCCGTTATTATGGATTGGGTTAGTATCTTCTGTTTTTCGCGTATTGTCAGGCGTTCTGTAAATCCGATGAATAGTGGCAGGACCCCTATGGCATCCATCGCAACGAATATAGGTATGAACGATAACAAAAATTCCTTCATTTCCCCCTCCGCATTATTGGGATAATTATATCATATAAATACATCTGAAGACAAATTTATTTCATAAACAAAAAGGCAGGGTTTAGGCGTACTGCATCTTTACCATACCTGCCTTGAAAATTATGTTACAATATTACGAGGAATTACCTGGAAGAAAGTTTCCCTTTTATGATCCTCTCCGCCTCGAGCCAGTCATTCATAGAATAACCCGACTTTCGGCCGCGCTTCTCATAAAGCTCGTAGGCCTTCTTCTCGATCAGCTTATTCATGTCCTCTTTCGTCATCGTCGGATTAGAGGATCGCCCGAGTTTAAAGGTTGTCCTTGCCATAGTCAACCTCCTTTCAATTTTGAAGTATTTATATTATACACATTTCGAAAAATTATGCAATAGAAATCTTTAAAAAATCCGGGACCGGCCTCTTGAGGAATCTATATACGTTCTTGAGGTGCATGCGGTATAATCTGTCGAAGGGGTTGTCCTTGCCGGCCTTGGCCTTTCCGCTGTACCACCAGTTCCAGTCGCTCCCTTCAGCTATGTAAAGTTCGCGCCAGGCCTTCCGGATATTCGACATGTCCACGCCGGAATGCTTATCCGCCTCCTTTGTGTACCGCTCAAGGTCCCTCCTCGTCCTGACGAGATATTCCCATGACAGATTATCCTGCTCTTCGCCTATCCATATCTCAAAGTTGTGATTTATCCAGGAGCCTGGGAATATGTTCGTTATTGTCTTTCTGTGTGGTTCGGCTGTGAGGTATTCACTTACTGTGGTAGAGTTTATCGAGCTTTCTTTACCATCAAGATTTGAATAGAGCCTTTCGAAAAAGGTTCTGCCGTTATCCTCGTAATATTCCCATGCATTCTCGCCGTCCATGACTATCGTCGCTAATCCCCTGTCGGCATCGCGCCTCAGGTTTTCCAGAATCCTCCTGAAGTGGCCCAGAAGGTCCTCTGCCGCCTTAACCTGATCCCATGAATTATAGGTGAAACTTATCATATCCGAAAGGTTCTTATCCCTGAAGACTATGTTGAGGGTTCTAGAATCCCTTTTTAATCTATAAGGCTGGTATGTGACCCTTCTATCCGATGAAAGGAGGCTTCTAAACAATATGTCTTCATCGGCCGCGATCCAATCTATCCCTTTTGATATCACGATATCCAATGCCTCTTCGGAAACGCTGCCTTCTGATGGCCACATGCCGCGCGGCGGCCGGCCAAACTGCTCAGTGTGATATTTTATCGCCTCTTCTATCTGCAATTCAGCATCCTCAGGATGCGCGAATCTCTGCTTCGGCAGCCGCATTGCCGGCGAAGATCTCCTCGCTATTGAGGTGTCGCAGAGAAGGGGCAAGATGGGATGATAATATGGTGTTGTGGTAATCTCTATCCTGCCCGTATCCTGAAGCCGTCTATATAAAGGGAGGATTTGAGATAGAATCTGTTTCTGTTTAAATATGACATATTCCTTATCCTCTTCCATATAGGACTCTTTCTTTTCAACCAGACTCTTCAGATTGAAGTCCTCATCTATACCGAAGGAGTGAAACCATGAGAGTTTGAACAAGACCTGCAAATCGAGCAGGTCCCCGTCGGAGAAATTTTTAATTATCTTTTTCAATGCGGGAGCTGATACGTTCATGCCCCTTTTGATCAATAACTGCGAGTATCTTGCGTTAGGCTCTATGAAGCGCTTGAAATTTACCCTGAAGAAATTATTTAAGACCTGGAATTTCTCGTCCAACGTGAGGTCGGAGGCCTTCTTTATCGTCAGGTCTAAGAGTATGTCGCTCGCATCATTCTGGACATAATCGTTCAGCTGTTCGGCGAGGACGGGGACCATATTGAAGGTGGCCTTGACATTTTCGAACTTCTCCACCAAGGCCGCCATCGGAAAGTAATCCTTTACGCCGTGAAGACGCACCCATGGCATGAGATATTTACCTGTAATGACATCTTTATAATACGGCTGGTGCATGTGCCATATAAATGCGACGTCTAATCTCTTCATATGCTATAGACAGAATAGTCTATGTCAGGAAAGATATTGTACTTAGACTCACACTCTTTTACATAAGCTTCGTCAAGGGCGTCTTCTTGAATCTCTTGATATAATTCGTCAAAATGCCCGCAATGCTCTCTCAACCTCTCGACAGGGTACGGGACGTGGGAGCCTGTCTTCATGATAAAC
>JACROW010000019.1 GCA_016214245.1 Candidatus Omnitrophota bacterium
CCATCGAAAGATATTCTAAGGATGCCTTAATAAGAGAATACGGCAACACCATATTTAATCCTGAAGTGCGATTTGATCTGGAACATATAGATATAGGTAAGAAAGGCTGGACTCGCTATTACCCGTTTTCCATAGACGGCAGGCATTTCATCGTAAGGATCTTTCTTACAGATGAGCTCGCATACCAGCCAAAGGTAATGGTCCTTTTTGAATCGACTATCCAAAATCCAGCCGTAACCCTTCAGATATTGCCCGGTCTGAACGAGATTCTAAGGGATTGCAGAATAAAACCGCATGACTTTTATCCTGTTTCGCCGGCAGCCACCAGCCCGTAGAAACAACGCCAACTTCCTAAGTTGATACAAAATTCTCCTTTCCATCATGGCTATTTGTCTTTTTCATAACTTATGATATAATTATAGGCATATGAAGGCGAAGAGCATATCGGAGTCGGAGACGATCCTGTCCGAGGTGATGATGCCTATCCACGCGAATCACTATGGCTCGGTCCACGGCGGCACCATAGTGAAACTCGTCGATGAGGCTGCCTTTGTTACCGCCACAAAGCACGCGCGCAAGAACGTCGTGATGGCCTCCATGGATCACATGGTCTTCGAGCACCCCGTCAATATAGGTGACATGCTCAATATAAGGGCCCGGATCTCGTATGTTGGCCGAACCTCGATGGAGGTCGAGGTCAAGATCGAGGCGGAGAAACTCAAGCTCGGCAAGACCGTCAAGGTCGGGTCAGCACACCTCACGATGGTGGCGTTGGATGAGAAAGGACGGCCCACCCGCGTACCCCGGATCATCCTGAGGACAGAAGCGGACAGGCTGAAGAGCAGAGTCGCCCTCGCCAGAAGAAAAGACCGACTGTCAAAAAGATACGCCGGATGAATAGACCCGATAATCTCTTATCTCGGCCCTGGAAGGAATTAAAGAGATTACAGGACCGAAGGCTTCACCATTTTTTGACACGCCATCTCTACCCGTTCAGCCCCTATTACAGGCAACTCTTCGACAGAAATAATATAAGACCGGACCAGATATGCACCACCGAAGACCTTACGAGGCTCCCCTTTACCTCCAAAAATGATTTTTTGGATCTGATGGAAAAGGATCCCGCCAAAGCGAACCTTGAGTTTTGCCTTCAGCCGAATGAAGAGGCGATTAAAAAATATCTTCCAAAACCAGAGCTTATAAAATTTGCCCTTTTAACCATATTTAGAGGAAAGGGGTATCTTAAAGAAAGGCTGGAGAAAGAATATAGGCCGATCTTCCTGACAGCCACCGCCGGCACCACAAATAGACCGATACCTTTTCTCTATACAAGTTATGACCTTGAGAATCTTAAAAAGCATGGCATAAGGCTTCTTGAGATAATCGGCATCAAAAGAGACGAGACTGCCGTAAGCGTATTTCCTTACGCCCCGCACCTCGCCTTCTGGCTGACCGTCTTTGGCGGTGTTGCCGCCAATGTCTTCATATTAAGCACAGGCGGCGGGAGTTTAGATTTGAGTTTTTTGAACAGGGTCATCCTCGGCGCCGGCCGCGTCCCGGAGGGATTTAAATTGAAGATCGCTAAATTGCTTAATGAGATGGGCTCATCCGACGTGAAAGTTTTAGGGACATACGGTTTTACCGAATCGCGTTCGGCTTGGGTCGAGTGCCCTACAGATATAACGGCCTCAAGCGGCTATCACACGTATCCAGATAAAGAGGTCTTTGAGATAATTGATCCTGATACGGGCGAGGTCAAGAAAGAGGGCGAAGACGGAGAGATAGTCTATACAGGTATAGACAGCCGCGGCACCTGCGTCCTGCGCTATCGCACCGGCGATTTAGCGAGAGGCGGGATAGTATATTCGCCATGCCCCCATTGCGGCAGGACCGTTCCAAGAATTTCGAGCGACATCATCCGTACATCCAATATAAAAAACATCCAGCTCTCCAAGATAAAAGGCTCCCTCGTCAATCTGGATGACCTGGGCCATCTATTGGACGATAAGGAAGAGATAGATGAATGGCAGATCGAGATTGTGAAAAAGGATAATGACCCTTATGAGGTGGATGAATTGATTCTCTATATCAGTCTTTTAAAGGACGTTGATAAGGAAGAGTTCTCGAAGCGCCTGAACGATGAAGTGCTCTCCAGCGCGGATGTTTCATTCAATAGAATCAATTACATTTCACGCAAAGAGATTCAACAAAGGATAGAGATAGAATCGGCTGTTAAAGCGAAGAAGATTATAGACAAACGTCCGGTGGTGTAATGGGAAGGATAGCGATAGTCGAGGGGATAAGAACGCCGTTCGTTAAGGCTTGGACCCTGTTTGAGGATATACCGGCCCAGGCTTTGGGCACGATCGTCGTCCGCGAACTTTTAGAGATAACGCATCTCGATCCCGATACTGTGGACGAGGTCATCTTCGGCGCCGTCGCCCAACCGGTTGAGGCCTCCAATGTAGCCCGCGTCATAGCCCTCTACGCCGGTATGCCGAAGGGGAAGAGGGCGTATACAGTCAGCAGAAACTGCGCCTCAGGGCTCGAGTCTGTCACGAGCGCCTCCGAGAAGATAAGGACAGGCCTGGATGAGATTGTCATTGCCGGCGGCACAGAGTCCATGAGCAATATCCCTCTCATATTCGGGAAAGAGATAACGAAGATATTTCTCAAATTGAATAAGGCGAAGAGCTCCATCGAGAAGCTGAAATTGTTTGCAAGCATGAGGCCATCGCACTTTAAACTGGTCGCAGGCCTCGCCCTCGGCCTCTCAGATCCGGTCTGCGGCCTCAATATGGGCCAGACTGCGGAAGTCTTGGCCAAGGAATTCGGCATAACGAGAAGAGAGCAGGATGAATTCTCACTCATGAGCCACAAGAGGGCTATTGTGAACAGGATGAAATTGCGGGAAGAGATAGTGCCGGTATTCGTGCCGCCGAATTACGATATAGTCGTTGAAGATGATAATGGGCCGCGGGAGAATCAGACGATGGAAGCGTTGTGCAGCCTCAAGCCATATTTTGACAGGCACACGGGCACAGTCACAGTGGGAAATTCCTGTCAGGTTACAGACGGCGCCTGTGCGCTTCTCGTTATGGAAGAAGAGAAGGCAAGGGAGCTGGGATATGAACCGTTAGGATATATACGCGCATATAGTTATATAGGACTTGAACCCAGTAAGATGGGCCTCGGCCCAGCCTTCAGCATCCCCCTCGTATTGAATAAGGCCGGCTTGAAGTTAAAGGATATCGATTTAATCGAAATCAATGAGGCGTTTGCCACTCAAGTGCTCGCCTGCGTCAGGGCGCTTGCCTCAAAAAAGTTTGCGCAAGATAATTTTTCCATGTCAGAACCTATAGGCGAGATCGATATGGCGAAACTCAATGTGAACGGCGGCGCGATAGCTTTAGGCCATCCTGTAGGCACATCAGGCTCGAGGTTGGTTTTGACGTTGTTGAAAGAGATGAAAAGGAGAAGCGCCAAGTTAGGCCTCGCATCCTTATGCGTGGGCGGCGGCCAGGGCGGCGCGATTATTCTGGAAAGATAGATGAGTGCATTAAATTTAAAGATAGAAAAAGAGATCGCGGTTATAGAATTTGACCAGCCTGATTCGAAGGTCAATGTGCTGAATCACGAGACGATGAAGGAACTGGACAGCCTCCTCGATATCATCGCAAATAAATCAGAAATAAAGGCGCTCCTCTTTACAAGCAGGAAAGACGGCATCTTCATCGCAGGCGCGGACATAAAAGAGATCGAGGATATCTCCTCAGCCGATGCAGCCAAGAATAAGGCAGAGAAAGGTAAGGCCGTTTTAACCAAGATCCAGGACTCAAGTTTGATCACCGTCGCTGTTATAAACGGCGCGTGTCTTGGCGGCGGATTGGAATTGGCGCTCACCTGTAAATATAGAATAGCCGGTTTCAGCGACAAGGTGAGGCTCGGGCTTCCTGAAGTCAAGCTGGGCCTAATCCCCGGTTTCGGCGGGACTCAAAGGCTGCCGAAACTGATCGGGCTTGGCCGCAGCCTGAATATGATCCTCGCAGGAGAGCTTGTTCCCGGCCAGGATGGATTGAGATACGGACTTTTAGATAGATTATTTCCTGATAATATGCTTATAGAGGATTCGATGGAGTTTGTCCGCGGCCTCTTAGACAGAAGTATCACCGTAAGACGGAAACAAAAGAAGACTTTATTAAATATCTTCCTTGAAGATACGCCTTTAGGCAGGGCCATTCTCTTCAGCCAGGCGAGGAAGAATGTCCTTATTAAGACGAAAGGATTTTATACTGCGCCGCTTAAGGCCATCGAAGTGATAAAAAGGACTTATGGAAAAAATTCTAGAAAGGGCTCATTGATAGAAAGTGTGGCATTCAGCGAATTGGCGATAACGGAGGTATCGAAGAATCTGATAAAGGTATTCTATCTGAACGAGGAGTTTAAGAAACTTCCCTGGGTAGACCCCGGGATAAAGCCGGGCCCTGTGAAAAAGTGCGGCGTATTGGGCGCAGGAGTAATGGGCGGGGGCATAGCTCAAGCTTTAAGCTTCTACGATATTCCAACGAGACTGAAGGATATAAACTACGAAGCTCTCAAGACAGCCCTTAAGACCGCAAAAGGCCTCTTTGATTATGCCGTCAAGAAAAGGATATTGAAAGGGCATCAGGTTACCTACAAATTGGGCCTAGTCTCCCCGACAGTCAGCTACAAGGGTTACGAAAACGCCGATTTGGTTATCGAAGCGGTGGTGGAAGATTTAAATATTAAAAAGAATGTATTCAAGGAATTGAGCGGGATCGTTTCATCCGAAACGGTCCTCGCCTCGAACACCTCATCGCTGCCTATAATAAAGATCGGTGAGGCCGCCAATAGAGAGGAACGGGTGGTAGGACTGCACTTTTTTAACCCTGTCCATCGCATGCCATTGGTCGAG
>JACROW010000033.1 GCA_016214245.1 Candidatus Omnitrophota bacterium
GGATATCTATCTTTCCGACATAAACAAGCTCCTTGGCATCTATATTGTAAACGATATCGATGTTACCAGTCTGCATGTTCAAACTCTTCTCGATATCCACAATAACGTTCATATAACCATACTGATAGTAATACTGTCTCACGGCGAGGACGTCAGACCGCAACAGCCTATTGGAGAACGGCTTTGAGGACTGCATCTTCATCTTCGATCTTAAGTCTTTTTCGGGAAGCACTATATTTCCTTTGATCGATATATCTCCAGTCAGATAGAGCTTGCCTTCCTTTATCTCAATCGTTATATAGAGAAGCTTCCCGTCATCGCTATATTCCATCCTGGGTGAGAGTTCAACGTCCAGGAACCCCGCATCGTCATAAAGAGACCTTATCTTATCCAGGTCCTCCTGAAAGACGTCATCATTAAATATGCCGGCATTGAAGAGCCAAGCGGGTTTGGTGGCCAGAACTTTCGTTATCTTCTTTGTCGGTATGGCGCTGTTTCCGGTAATGGTTATCCGGGAAACCTTGACGCGCGTCTTCTCGTTTATCGATATCGTGATCTTGGCCTTGTTCGACTCCTTATCAAGGTCGACCTGGTATTCCACATCAACGAGGGGGTACCCTTTTTTTATGTAAAGGGCCTTTATCTCCGTCATGTCCTGCGCCAATAAAGCCGGATTCAGCATCTCGTTCGGCTTCGACTTCATGGCGGATTTTAATTTCTGGGCCCTGAAGGCGCGGTTGCCTTTAAAGACTATATCTTCTATGATCGCTTTTTCCTCTACAATAAAGGTCACGGCTACTCCGCCCTCGTAGTCCTCAACATCTATCGATACGTTTGTGAAGTATTCAGTCGCGTACAACCTTTTCAAGTCATCGGCGAGCGCCTCCTGGCTAAATCTGTCGCCTGCCTTTGTTCTTATTTTTGATAGGATCGTCTCGGTGCTTATAACCTTGTTATCTTTAACGCGCACTGCGGTGACAGGCTGGAGATCTTTCTCCGGTGGCTGGGCATGTGAAGCTATTGGTATAGGCAATTGAGAAAGGATTAAAAAAGCAAGGCTCAAAACTATTCTACAAGGTTTCTTCACGCTGTCTTCTCCATACTTGAATCTACGTATTCTTCATCCCGTGACGCCAGATTTTCAAACTTCATATACTCGCTTATGAAGGTAAGGTTCAGGATTCCGATGGGCCCATTTCGCTGTTTCGCTATAATGAGCTCCGACAGTCCCTTGTTCTCCTCGGTAGGATTGTAATATTCCTCTCTCAACAGAAGCAATACTACGTCTGCGTCCTGCTCTATGGCGCCGGATTCTCTCAGATCGGAGAGCTGGGGCCTGTGATCGGATCTCTGCTCAACGGCGCGGGAGAGCTGGCTTATGGCTATCAAGGGGATGTCGAGTTCTCTGGCAAGGGCCTTCAAGGACCTGGATATCTCTGATATCTCCTGCTGCCGGTTCTCTGACCTGGCCGGCCCCTGCATAAGCTGGAGATAGTCCAAAATCATAAGTTTTATATCGAATTGAGCCTTGAGCCTTCTTGCCTTTGCGCGCAGTTCCAGAACGGATATGCCGGGTGAATCATCTATATGTATGGGCGCTTCCGATAATTTTCCGGCGGCGCTGACCAGCCTCGGCCAGTCTGCCTGCGAGAGAAACCCTGTCCTGACTTTATGCGCGTCGACCCTTGCGTGCGAGCAGAGCATCCTCTGAACAAGCTGCTCCTTCGCCATCTCCAGACTGAAAAAGGCTACGGGCATCTTCTCCACCACTCCGACATGCTCGGCTATGCAGGTTGCGAGCGCGCTCTTTCCCATTGACGGCCGTCCGGCTATCACTATGAAATCGGATCTCTGAAGGCCGGCTGTCCTCATGTCCAGATCCCTTAAGCCTGTTGCAAGGCCGGTTATATTCTCTTTTCTCCGATAGAGATTATCTATCATTTCAATCGAATCCTTTATGACCTCCCTCAGGGAGGTGAATCTCGATTCGACTTTTTTAGACGTTATATCGAATATGGCCTGTTCCGCCTTATCGACGATTTCGGCGACATCCTCGTCCTGTTTAAAACAATCGGATACGATCTGCGTAGAGGCGTTGATGAGATTTCTCAAAAGCCTCTTCTCCTTGACTATCTTTGCGTAATGCACGAGATTTGCTGCCGTAGGCACGCTTGAGGCGAGGTTCGTTATATAGGCTGGGCCGCCGACTTCATCGAGGGCATTTATCTTTTTCAACTCCTCTATTAAAGTGATGAGATCGACTGCCTTATTCTCGTCGTAAAGCTTTATGATGGCTGAATATATCTTCTTATGTGCGTCTTTGTAAAAACACGACCCCTCTTCCAAAAGCTCTATGGCCTGGCCGAGCGCATCATGGTCCAGAAGCATAGAGCCGAGGACAGCTATCTCGGCCTCGATGCTCTGAGGCGGAATCTTCTCTGTTATATCTTGCGCCATCTTTCTAGCTATGTTTTACACTTATTTCTTTACAACCCAGATTCTAAGCTGGGGTTTGACCTCCGGATGAAGTCTGACCGTGACCTGATATACGCCCAGCTTCTTTATAGGTTCATCCAGAATGATATCTCTTTTATCTATGTCTATCCCTTCTCCTTTCAGGGCATCTGCGATAACATCATTTGTGACCGAGCCGTATAATTTCTCTTCTTCGCCGGCCTCTTCGCTTATGGTAAGAGAAAGTTTTGAAATTTTATCGGCAAGGGCGTACAGTTCCTCCAGCTTTACCTTCTCGACCAGGGCCTGTTTCTTCTTCAGCGCTTCCAATATTTTCATATTGCCCTGCGTGAGAGGCTTGGCCTTCGATTTCGGGATCAGATAATTTCTGGCATAGCCTTCTTTGACTGTGACCACATCACCGGCCTTGCCCAACTTCTCTATATCTTCTATCAATATGATCTTCACCATATGACCCTCACTCCGCAACGAAAGGCAGGAGGCTCAAGACCCGCGCCTTCTTTATGGCCTGCGCAAGCTGTCTCTGGTGGCTGGCGCAATTGCCCGAGAGCCTTGATGGGACGATCTTGCCCCTCTCCGTCAAAAATTTTTGAAATTTTTGATAGTCCAGATAGTCTATATTCTTCACCTTATCGCCACAGAACCTGCAGGGCCTTTTTTTGAATATGCCCTTCTTTAAGGGCTCCTTTTTAAACCGTTTTTTTCTTTCGAATTTAAACATATCGCTCCTTTAAAACGGCACCTCATTATTGAGATCGGCCTTCTCCTTTTTGTCGTCCTGCCGGTTCTCCTGAACTGGGCCGGCAGCATCATCCAGATTTATAGTCTCAAGGTCTTCCTGAGGAGCTGCTTGCGTATCGGCCGGAGCCGGAGCCTTTGCGCCGGCCCTTAAGAATTGTATGTTATCGGCTATGACCTCGATGGTGCTTCGTTTCTGTCCATCCTGCGATTCCCAATTTCTCGATTGAAGCCTCCCCTCGACAAATAAAGGGCTTCCTTTCGATAGATACTCGCTCGCAACCTCTGCCCTGCGGCCCCAAACTACAACCCTGACGAATGTCGTCTGCTCTTTCTTTTCGCCTGATTGCGACTTATATACTCTGTTCACCGCTATCGTGAACGTGGCGACGGCCATGCCGCTTGGGATATACCGCAGTTCCGGATCCCTCGTCAAATTTCCTATTAAAAATACCTTATTCAAACTGGCCATATCTACCTCTTCGTTATCATCATCCGCAGGATATCGGCGTTCAGTTTATATGCCGCTTCCAATTTTGCGATGGCATCGGCCGGCGCTGAAAAGTCCGCCTTGTAATAATATCCCTCTTTGAATTTTTTAATCGAATATGCCAAGAGCCTCTTCCCCCAATTTTCCTCTTTTGTCAGGCTGCCGCCGTTTTTGGTTATAGAATCGCCTATAAGCTTCGAAACATTCTTGATATCATCCTCTTTCAACTCCGGATTTATTATAAACAAACCTTCGTAATTATTTATCACGTGCCACTCTCCCCTTTTCCTTTTTAGATTATCATATTATATTCAATAAATCAAAGGAATAATAATATTATGAGGTCCCGACCTTCCTTCGATTAAATTTACCCATGGCCTCTTCCACGCCTTTACTTATCAAATAGTAACATGCGTCTTTGGCCAGAGCTACCACATGCGAAACATTCCTCATCTCTTTCCTTTTAAAAGGGCTGAGGACGTAATTTGTGATATCCCCTTTGTGGGATTCAGTGGCTATACCTATCCTTAACCGTGCAAAATCATCCCTACCCAGCATGTGTATTATTGATTCCAGGCCCTTGTGACCGCCTGAGGAACCTTTCACCCTCAATCTGATCCTGCCGAGTCCCAGATTTATATCATCGCATATGATAACAAGACCATCTATCGACCTGATCAACCCCTTTGTAAATAACTCGCCCACCGCTTTTCCGGAAAGGTTCATATATGTCTGGGGAAGGACCAGAGCCACATCCTCGCCGGAGATACGGCCTCTTCCGAAAAGAGACCAGCGAAGTTTTTTATTTATCTTTATATGAGCTTCTTTTGCTATCGCCTTAACGACGGTGAAGCCTATATTATGCTTGGTGAGGGCATATTCAAGACCAGGATTTCCGAGGCCTACAATATACCTCATTTCTTCTCTTCTTTTTTAGATTCTTTATCAGCGGCCGCTTCCTTGGCCTCTTTCTTGCCTTCTTCCTCTGCCTCCTCTTCCTCTTTCTTCTTCCTTATCAGCTCCGGCTCTGCTGCCTCTTCGACAACCTCCTCTTTCGGGACTTCAACGCGAGGGGGTTTCACTATCATGGCGATCAGTTCCGGGTCATTCAATATCTTAACACCTTCAGGTACGACTATATTCTTGATGTAGATCGCGTCGCCTATATTGAGATTTGAAACGTCAAGGTCTATCTTCTCCGGTATTGCTGTCGGGAGGCACTGCACCTCGAGTTCCCACATCACATGCTCTAATATCCCGCCGTCTTTTTTTACGCCGGCTGGCTCTCCGTGCGAAGCGAGCGGGACGTTGACCTTTAAAGTCTCGGTCAGCAATATCTCGTTAAAGTCGACGTGAATTATCCTGTCCTTTATCGGCTCGCGCTGAATCTCTTTTATTATGACCGTCTTATCCTTTAATGTCTTATCCCCTTTTGTCTTTAAGGTTATAAGAACGTTTTCGCCGGCCTTCGTATGGAGAACGTCTTCCAGGTCGCCGCGCCCAATTTGAAGATTAAGGGCATCTCCCCCGCCCTTGTACACGACCGCCGGGATTAGACCCTTCTTTCTTAAGTCCTTGGCCGTCTTCTTCCCTGTGCCGGTCCTCGTCTCCGCATTCAAAATTACCTTCTCCATAATTAAAGCTCCTCTTCTAATTGAACAATACGCTGATAGACTCTTCGGTATGTATCCTCTTTATAGCCTCTCCCAAGAGCGGTGCTACGGACAGGACCTTTATCTTGCCGAGATGCTTATCTTTTCCGACGGGGATGGTATCTGTGACCATAAGCTCCTTCAGCACTGATCTTTTAATCCTGTCGATGGCAGGGCCGCATAGGACAGGGTGTGTTATCGTTGCATATATATCCATGGCGCCTTCCTTCTTGATAGCATCTACCGCCTCGACCAAAGAGCCTGCCGTCGCAGCCATGTCATCTACTATAAGGGCGTGTTTGCCTTTGACCTCGCCCATTATGTGCATCACTTCTGAGTCTTTGTCGTTCACGCGCCTTTTATCAACTATAGCAAGACCGCACTTAAGGCGTTTCGCGTATGACCTCGCCGCCTTTATGCCGCCGACATCCGGCGTCACTATGACAAGATCCCTGCCTAATTTTAAATCCTTCTTTATATGCTCCACGAATATATTCACTGCAAATAGATGATCCAGCGGTATATCGAAGAAACCCTGAATCTGGCCCGCGTGCAGATCTATTGTCAGTATCCTGTCGGCGCCGGCAATCGTCAATAGATTCGCCACCAGCTTTGCCGTTATGGGGACCCTCGGCTGGTCCTTTCTGTCCTGTCTGGCATATCCGAAATAAGGGAGGACCGCGGTAATCCTTTGCGCTGAGGCGCGCTTCAGCGCATCTATCAAAATCAAGAGCTCCATGAGGTGATCGTTGGATGGGGAGGATGTAGATTGTATGACAAAGACGTCATGCCCCCGGACATTTTCATCGATCTTCACGTGAATCTCTCCGTCAGAGAAGGTATCGACGGTTGCTTTCCCAAGTACTTTATCTTGAGGTGCCTGCAGATATCGAGTGCCAGCTTCCTATTTGAATTTCCACTGAATATGAGGAGTTTATTTTTCATATCCCACCCTCCATCAATTGCATATGGAACCTCTCTAAGCTTAATGTCGGGCTTATGCGAGGTTTCATCGTTCTCTCCTTTGTGACCTTTCCAGCACCCTGGCAGGCACGCCCACAACGGTCGCGCCTTTCGGAACATTATGATTCTTCGGAACAACGCATCCTGCGCCCACAACCGCATTCTTGCCGACCCTAACCGGCGCTATCAATATCGCCCCTACCCCTATAAAGACACCGTCCTCTATCACGGTCTCATTCTTTTTCTTCCCGTCGAAATTCGCGGTGATTGTGCCTGCGCCGACATTCACGTCCTTCCCGACAACCGTATCTCCAAGATAGGTATGGTGCTTCACCTTTGTGCGGTCGCCGACCTTCGTCCTAACAAGTTCTACAAAATTGCCTATCTCGACCTCATCGCCTATAGACACCCTGGGCCTTATATGTGTGAACGGTCCTATGCGGCAATCCTCACCGATCTTGACGTCCGACTCTATAATAGTATACGGATAAATAATAGTCTCTTTCCCTATTCTGACATCGGGATAGATAACCGTAGAGAGGGGATCTTGTATTGTGACGCCGTTTGACATGAGATCCTCTGATATGTATCCTTTCAAAATCCGGGTTGCAGCTGCCAGATCGCGTCTTGTATTCACCCCTATCACCTCATCCACATTTATTGACGATATAGACTCTATCCTCTTGCCGTACTTATGTAAAATTCCAATTACATCTGTGAGGTAGTATTCTTTCTTCTTATTTTCCGGCCTCACCCCTGAAAGGGCCTCGAATAGATCGCCTGCCTTGAAACAGTATACGCCGGCGTTTATCTCCTTGATGACCTCTTCGTAAAAGCGGGCGTCCCCTTCTTCCACTATCTTCACGATATGGCCTTTATCGTCCCTTACTATCCTGCCATATCCTGTTGGATCGCTTAACGTCACTGTTAAAATCGTTGCGCTCGCACTAGAACCCTTATGCCGGGTGATGAGATTCTTTATCGTCTCGTATCTGATGAGGGGCGTGTCGCCATAAAGGACAAGCACGTCTCCGGAATATCTCCCGAGAATTCTCTTCACCTGGAGGATTGCGTCCCCGCTCCCTAAAAGCTCCTTTTGCGTAACGACCTTAACCTCTTTGAGGGCCGCTTTTAAGCGTTCGGATCCATATCCTGCTACGGCTATTATATCCGTGATGCCTGCCTCCTTAAGGGAATCCAGGAGATACAAAATCATGGGCTTGCCGAGGAGCTCATGCAGGACCTTTGGCCTGTCGGATTTCATCCTCGTTCCCCGCCCTGCGGCGAGTATGACAGCGACTGTGTTCTTCATCTTTGCTTCGTGAAGTTTGGCTGCCCAGCTTGGATTCGAACCAAGACACTCAGATCCAAAGTCTGATGTGCTACCATTACACCACCGGGCAATTCAGTTAATGGTTACTGGACGACTTCTTTTTACAGCTCTATATCGTTATCCTCTTCTACCTGATGCCGCACAGTAGGGGGCTCCTGCGGAGCCTGAGTGGCTTGAGAGGGACCTTTCTTTTTTTCGTTCTCGAAAGCATCCAGGACCTTCTTCTGAATATATTCTCTGCACTCGGCGGTTATCGGATGCGCGATATCCTTATGTTCTGACTGCCTCGGGGAATCTTCGCCCATACCATACGACGGCTTCGGCTCGGTCTGCGGCAAGGCATTGCCGCATTGATTGCAGTACTTGCTCCTCATGGCGTTTCTGAAGTTGCATTTGGGGCAGCTATCTTTAAGCTTCCTCGAAGGCATGGCGACGAATAAACCCTTGTTGCCCTCTATGACCTTGACATTTCTAACGACGAACATGTTGTCGAACGTCAATGTCGCATATGCCTTTAACTTCCTATCCTGGCCTTCCTTCAAAAATATCTTTACCTCTGTGATTTCCATAGCTGACACACTCCTTTGTTCTTCTTTGCTTCAAGCCTCTGTCTTCACGATAAATACCCGCCAAGACTTCCTTTCGCGGGGTGCTACTGAGTTAAATAATAGACCCTGATCCTTCACCGCCTCCTTCCTCGTCCTGTATAGACAAAATAGGCTTGGCCCGCTTCCGGAGAGAATAGCTTTTTTGCCCAGGCGTAAGGCCAAGCGCTTTATAATATAATCGGTTATATCTTTTTTACTTCTTGCTATGTCTTCTAAATCGTTGTAGAGCATAGATTCCACTGCATCAAAATCCGTTGATGATACCAAAGGAAGTGGTATTTTAACACCGTCGCGCTTTCTTGTCAAGCCTTTCGGCAGATGCCGATCGAATGCTTCATAGACCTCTTTTGTCGACAATTCGAAACCCGGATAGACGAGAAGGTGCCAGAACCTTTTTTTTGAGCGAATTACTTCCAGCCTATCCCCCCTCGACCTCCCGATAGCGAAGGGGGCATCCGATAAGAAAAACGGCACATCGGCGCCGAGACGCCCTCCCAATTTCATCAATGCCTTTTTCTTTAATTTCAGATTGAAGAGCCTATCTATCCCGACAAGAACCGCCGCGGCATCAGAGCTGCCGCCGCCGAGGCCTCCGCCTATAGGGATTATTTTTCTTATCCTGATCTTAACGCCCCCATTTAATCTTTTATTATTCAGGATAGCTCGAGCCGCCTTATAGGCCAGGTTATCCTTCGGATGACGCGTGATGAATCTGTCAGAAGACACTACTATGCCTTTAGGTATCTTTGAGATCTTGACCTTATCGCACAGTGAGATCCTTTCGAATATGGTGAGGATATTGTGGTAGGAATCGCTTCTTTTGTTCAATACCTTGAGGAACAGATTTACCTTCGCATGCGCCTTCAACTCAATCGATGTCATAAAACCATTGTTCGCTTAACTTCTTTTCATCGCGAGGGCTT
>JACROW010000022.1 GCA_016214245.1 Candidatus Omnitrophota bacterium
ATAGAGAGCAGTTTGAGCCGAAGAGAGGAGAAAGGGGAACTATAAGCAGGGGTAAAAGGCTCGTCTATTTAAAAGATGTCGCAGATGTAATCGATGGTATAAAAGAGAGGACTTCTTATTCACGATATAATGGTAACGAAAACATCTCCATCTCCATACAGAAGCAGGCCCTCGGAAATACAGTTAGAATCATAAACAGGGTGAAGAAGAAGATATTGGAATTAAAATCGGATCTGCCAAAAGATGTGAATATAGCCATAGTATATGATCAATCCGAGTTCATAAAAAATTCTATAAACGGCGTTTGGGCCGCCGCATGGCAAGGCGGCGTGCTTGTCTTTCTGGTCTTGTTCTACTTCCTGCGGAATATCTCATGCGCCCTCATAGTGACGCTTACGATCCCCATATCGGTAATGGCAACCTTCGCCCTGATGTTCTTCACGGGGATATCTGTGAATATGATGTCTTTGGGCGGCTTGGCGTTCGGGGTGGGGAGCCTCGTCGATTGCGCTATAGTGGTTGTTGAGAATATATTCAGGCATACGCAGATGGGTGAAGACAGAAAAGAAGCCGCAATAGTAGGGGCCAATGAAGTTTTCATCTCTGTAACAGGCTCGATACTTACGACGGTTGTGGTTTTTTTGCCTCTAATATTCGTAGTCGGCATCATAGGTCAGATATCAAAGGATTTCGCCCTTACAGTAACGTTTTCGCTTTTAGCATCCCTGGTAGCTTCCATGACTATAGTGCCGCTCCTTGCCTCTCGGGGAATAAGGGTTGGAAAGACTGCGGCCTTAGAAAGTGACCAAGACCTATCCAAAATCGATAAGGCCGAAGCAGTATCAAGCTTAAGAATATTCTACGGTGGTATTCTGGATAAATTCATCAAGGCGAAGGCTAAATACCTATTCCGTACATTTTTATTATTTTTAGTCTCCTTGAGCCTCTTCATATTTATGGATAAAGAACTGATGCCGAAGGTTGACCAGGGGCAATTCATAATAAGAATCGACATGCCCGCCGGGGCACGGCTCGACGTGACAAACAGCGTTTCAGAGACGATAGAGAAATTCGTCTTAGGTATGGAGGAGGTAGCTAGTGTAAACGTAACCGTCGGATCCACGAAGGAAACCACCGCAAGACATGTCTCGGAGCGTTTAGGTTCAAATCAGGCCGAGATAGCCGTGAACTTGAAGAAAAAAAGAAAATTTAAAAGCTCCGATATAGTGCAGATGATAAAAAATCATCTTTCTACTATGAATCTGGAAGGGGCCCGGATTGAATATATATTACAAGAGAACGTGCTCGCCGCAGGACTTCAGGCCCAAGCCCCGGTTACAATAGAGATAAAGGGCAACGACTTAAAAATCTTGGAAAATATAACCTATGACATTCAAAGCGGGCTGGGGGATATTAAGGGGATCTACGGTGTTAAAAATAATCTTGCAGAGCCCTCTCCAGAGACCAAAGTCTATATAGATAAAGACAGGGCCTCATTATATGGCCTTTCCGTTACAGACATAGCCCAGACAGCCCTGATAGGTTTAAAGGGCTATCTGGCAAGCCAACTTAAGGAGAAAGGCCAGGAATTCGATATACGCGTAAGGTTAAGAAAGGCGGACAGGGACAATTTCGATAAACTGGCGAGGCTTGAGATACAATCCCCGACAGGCGCGAGCGTTCCGCTTTCAAGCGTGGCCACGTTCGGAAAGGGAAAAGGCCCAAGCGAGATAAGAAGGTTAAATCAGGAAAGGGTCGTCTTGGCCTACGCAAATATATATAATAGGCCATTAAAAGATGTGACCAGCGACGTGAACGACATGATAAAGGGCTTAGAGATCCCAAAAGGATATATATTGAAACTCGCCGGCGAGACGGAGGAGATGAAGGCCTCTTTCGTGAGCTTGAGAAACGCCATCATCGCGGCGTTCCTGCTCGTTTATATGATTATGGCAGCCCTCTTTGAATCACTGTGGCAGCCCTTCATAATCATGTTTACGATACCTTTATCTATTATCGGCGCCGCGTGGGCCTTATTGCTTACCCGCACAAGCGTAAGCGCATATGTTTTGATGGGGTTCGGGATCCTCGGCGGCATAGTGGTAAATAATGCCATAGTTTTGATAGACTGCATAAACCTGTTGATTTCAAAAAGGATGAGCGTCAAAGAGGCTGCTGTACATGCAAGCAGGATAAGGCTTCGTCCCATACTTATGACAGCCCTCACGACCATACTAGGCCTCGTCCCGATGGCGTTTTTGGGCGGGGAGGGCGCGGAGCTGCGCTCCCCAATGGCCATTACCGTTATGGGCGGACTATTGGTTGCCACATTTCTTACCCTCGTTGTGATCCCCACCATATATCTGGGTTTCGTTGAGACGAGCGACAGGATATTTAAGAGGAAAAGATGAGCCTTCCGTCATTTTCTATTAAAAGACCCATAACGATGTTGATGATATATACGATACTTATCCTTTTGGGTATCTTGTCATTGATACAGCTGCCGGTCGAACTGTATCCTAATATAAGCTTTGGGGAGATAAGCATCATAATAGAGGTGCGAGGCGGGATTCCTCCGACGGAGGTGGAGACGCTCGTCACAAAACCTGTTGAAGAGGCTGTCGGGACTGTCAGCCACTTAGAAGAGATGCTGTCCATTTCAAAGGAGGGGGAGTCTACGGTTGTGCTGAGTTTCGAGCCGGGGATTAACATGGACTTTGCGGCGCTTGAGGTGAGAGAGAAATTCGCGAGGGTCAAGAATAAACTTCCCAAAGAGATAGAAAAACCCATCATAGCACAATTCAAAAGGTCTGACGTCCCGATAATGATAATCGCTGTAACAAGCCTCAAGCGGTCGACGGAAGAGATAAGAAAGATAGTAGATGAAAATGTAAGGGAAGCCATTAGGCGCATAAGCGGTGTTGCAGATGCCGAGGTCGCCGGCGGTAGGGAGAGGAAGATCTTAGTCGAGGTGGACCAAAGGAAATTGGCAGCATATTCTATATCACTAGAGAGGGTGATTTCCACAATTGGTGTCAACAACCTCAATCTATTGTCGGGCGACATAGATAAGAAGAAAGAAAAATATTTAATCAGAGCGATAGGTTTATATAAAACTGTAGATGATGTAAAGAATATTCCTGTCTCAACGCTTCCAAGCGGCACCATAATTCGTTTGAGAGACGTTGCGGCTGTTTTGGATTCTTATCTAGAGCCGACAGGGTATGCGAGAGTGAACGTGAGACCAGTCGTTTCAATCTATGTCCAGAAGGAGTCGACAGCGAATACCATTCAGGTGGCGCACTCGGTAGAGGAAGAGTTAAAGAGGCTCAAAGAGACCCTTCCGAAAGACCTTCATATAACGATAACGAGCAACCAGGCAGACTTCATAAAAAAAGCCATAGATAATTTGAAGGTCTCACTCTTACAGGGCGCAGGGCTCATAATGTTGGTCTTGGCATATTTTCTGATAAGGCTCAATAGAAGACTTTTAATCTTGACTAGTCTGCTTTTAGTTGCAACGCTATTTTTACCGACGAAACTTTTATATCTGCTTTTACTTGGGATGATGATTGCATCTATCGCCATAGATAAGATAAGACCAGTTTTGATAGTCACATCTGCGATTCCAATCTCCGTTATAATCACCTTTTCTTTCATGTGGGCGATGAAGCTCTCCCTAAACTTCATGACTCTTTTTGGCTTGGCATTAGGTGTGGGCATGCTCGTAGACAACTCGATAGTGGTGTTTGAGAATATATTGAGGAAGAACGAAGAAGGCCTAACGGGAATTCCCGCGGCAATAGCTGGCGCTGAGGAGGTGTGGATAGCTATATGGGCATCTACGCTTACGACGGTGATAGTATTTCTGCCGATGGTATTCGTCGGTGAAGAGATAAAGCTACTTTATGGCGGGGTGGCGTGGACCGTTACAATTTCGCTCATAGTATCTTTATTTGTCGCCATAACCGTTGTCCCGCTTTTGGCGTCCAGGGCACGGTTTTCGATCGCGGACATACCTAAGGGATATGGGAAGACAGGCGTAGTCGGACTTATGAAGGCCGTTTATGGCATTCAGAAAAGAGGGGTTCTCTTTTTCATGAGACACAGGTATCGTATATTGGGATATGCTGCTATCGCATTTGTGATATCGTTATTTCTGTTTACGAAGCTCGGCATGGAGTTTTTGGGCACGACCGAACAGAATAAATTCACTGTTTTCATAGAGATGCCCACAGGCGCAAAGCTGGACGTGACAAATGACGTTGTGAAGAGGGTTGAGACCTTGGTAAAAGAGATACCGGAAGTTAAGACATTCTCGGCCAGGGTTGAGCCATGGTCGAGCAAGGTCTATGTGGAACTGGTAAGCTTGACAAAAAGAAAAAGGTCTGTGTCAGAAGTCATCGAAAGCCTTCGTCCGAAGGTAGAAAAGATAAGGCCTGCCTTTATATACTTTGAGGAGGAGCAGGAAGTCGGCACGAAAGAAATAATCCTGGAGCTATTCGGTTACGATTATAACACTCTAAGAGAGATAGCGATCTCAATGGCAACGAGGATGGGGGCAGTCAAGGGTTTCACGGATACAAAGATTAGGATGAGGGAGGGCCGGCCCGAATTAGGCCTCAAGGTTGATCGGAAAAAGGCGAGCCTTTTCGATATGTCTGTGACAGACGTTGCGGACATGGTTCACGCACAGATGAGGGGTTTAAGGGCAACGCTATTTCATACCGAGTCAAGCGAGATTGAGACAATAGCGCGATTAGACGAAAAATACAGGAAGACATTTAAAGATCTGCATAAACTTATACTTATGAATAGGGACGAAGATAAGATCTAC